>NZ_JADEXT010000008.1:0-240036 GCF_015206985.1 Nostoc sp. LEGE 12447
GGCGGCAGCGGTCCTAGATTGAGCGGCGGCGGCGGTGCTGGATTGGGGGGCGGCATCTTCGTCCGCAGTGGCTCTTTAACCCTCAGCAATACCACCTTTACCGACAACACGGCTACAGGTGGCATGGGGGTTAATTCAGGACAAGGCTTGGGTGGGGCAATTTTCATCATGCAATCTACTACCAATACCAACGGCAATAACCAAGGAATGCCCACCGTCCTAGCTACCGTTACTCCTATAGATAATCTTTCCTTCAGTGGCAACAGTGCGGCTAACGATGCTGGAACTACCACCAATAACGATGATACCTACGGCATCGGTTTCAGTACGGTAGTGACCAACACCAACGATTCGGGAGAAGGTTCATTACGACAAGCGATTCTCGATGCCAATGCCCTGGCAGGCGCGGATACGATTACTTTTGAGGGCAGCGTCTTCACCGATGCTACACCCGATACCATTACCCTGACTTCTGGGCAATTAGTTATTACTGATGCCTTGACTATTAATGGACTAGGGGCAAGTAACCTCAGTATCAGCGGTAATAATGCCTCTGCTGTTTTTAAAGTGGATGATGGCAATAGTAGCAATCAAATTGATGTAGCAATTAATGGACTAACGATTACGGCTGGAAAAGATAATAGTGCTAGTGGTGGTATCTTTAACGTAGAAAACCTGATGCTATCCAACGACACCATCTCTAGCAATATTGGAAGGTTCGGCGGCATTTATAACGAAGGTACTCTCAGCCTAACGGGAAGCACTGTCTCTAACAATACTGGAGATATAGGCGGCATCATCAACTTTGGGACTTTGAGCTTAACTAACAGCACTGTCTCTGGCAATACTGGGGTAAGATACGGTGGCATTTCTAACCAAGGTACTCTCCTCAGCGTAACGGGAAGCACTGTCTCTAACAATACTACGACTAGTGGGGGGGGCGCTGCTGGCATCGGCCAGTTATTCGGCACACTCAATCTAATCAACAGCACCGTATCTGGCAATACGTCAGCAGGAAATAGCGGTGGTCTAGTAACCTTTGGTATAGCAAACCTGACCAACAGCACGATCTCTGGTAATAAGGCGGCAGAAAACGGCGGCGGTATCTTAAACATAGGTACGCTGAACCTGAACAACAGCACTATTACCAATAACACTGCTGACTCCGACAACAATGGCAGTGGTAATGGCGGCGGTATATCCAGACTAGCAGGCACCGTCACCGCCCAAAACACCATCATCGCCGGCAACTTCGATTCTGGTAACGAAGCCCCTGATATTTCGGGTGCAGTCACAGGCAATGGCAACAACCTCATCGGTAGCTTGACTGGCGCATCTGGCAGCATCGGCACTGGTAGCGATATCACCTTTGCCTCGGCTGGCATTACCAATATTAACCAAGTCATCGCCTCTCTCGCCGACAACGGCGGTGCCACTTTCACTCACGCTATAGTTTCCGGTTCGGCTGCCATCAACGCGGGAGACAATACCCTCATCCCTGTGGGTGTCACCACAGACCAACGGGGTATCACTCGCACCATTGGCGGTAGTGTGGATATTGGCGCTTATGAATCACCTTTCATCCCCCCTGTTGCCGCCAACGATACTGCCACAAGTAATGAAAATACCCTCGTCAACATCAACGTCTTGGTAAATGACACCGATGCTAATGGCGACAGCCTGAGTGTGATTAAAGTTAATGGCAACAGCGTCACAGTAAGTACACCAATTACCCTAGCTTCCGGTGCTACCGTGTCTCTCAAAACCGATGGTACTTTGGACTACAACCCCAACGGTCAATTTGAGTCCTTGGGTGTGGGTGCTACTCAGGGCGATAGTTTCACTTACACAGTCAGCGATAATGGTAATGGTGGCACTAGCACAGCCATAGTTAACCTGACCATCAACGGTGTTAATGATGCCCCAACAGGTTCACCCACTGCGACGTTAAGCAACACACCAGAAGATACAGCCATTAATATTACTGCGGCTGACTTATTGGCAGGTTTTACGGATGTAGATACTAGTGATACCCTTTCAGTTGCCAACTTAACTGCGACTAATGGTGCATTGGTAAATAACAATAATGGGACTTATACCTTCACCCCAACTGCCAACTTTAATGGTGCAGTTAATCTGACTTACGATGTGACTGATGGCACAGCAACCTTAACTGGACAAACCCGCAGTTTCTCTGTCACCCCCGTTAACGATGCCCCTGTTGCTGTTGATGACAGTGCTTCCACATTCTTTGGTACTACTGTCAACATCGCAGTTAGTAGCCTACTAGCAAATGATAGCGATGTTGATAGCACCGGACTCAGTATCACTGGTGTTAACGGTGCCACCAACGGTACTGCCGTCCTGAACAATAACGGCACAGCCAGCAACACAGCAGATGATTTCGTTTCCTTTACTCCAAATCTTCAGTTGTTTGGTTATCGCAGCTTTAATTACACCCTCAGCGATGGTAGCCTCACTGATACTGCTACTGTTACTGTAGCTGTCGGTCTTATCAATAATGGCACTAATTTCGCAGATAGTCTGATTGGCAGCATTGGTAACGACATCATCAACGGTGGTAATGGCAACGATACCATCTTTGGCGGCGCAGGTGACGATAGCCTGTTTGGTGAGAATGGTAACGATGTCTTGTATGGCGATGGGCTGATGGATGGCGGCGCGGGTAACGATACCCTCAACGGTGGTAATGGCGATGATACCCTTTACGGTGGTGGCGGTAGCGATCGCCTTTACGGTGGTAATGGCAACGATCTCCTCTATGGTGGTCTTAGCAGCGATACCCTTACTGGTAACAATGGTAATGATACATTTGCCTTTGCTGCTGGAGAAGGGACTGATACCATTACTGATTTCTCTGACGGTAATGATTTGATTGGACTGTATGGTGGTTTAAGCTTTGGGCAACTGAGTTTCTCAGCTAGCAATATTAAAGTGACTTCCACGAATGAAATTTTGGCGACGCTGACTGGTATTAATACGACGACGCTGACTGCTGCTGATTTCGTAACGCTTTAATTATCTCGATTCATGCAACGCTGACTTTAGTTGCATCAAACAAGCAATGTTGATGCATCAAAGTTGCTCTTTGATGCATCGACTTGCACCTTTGATGCATTGGCTTGCATCTTTTGTACAAGCGTCATAACCTTAAAAAGTCATAGCAATTTACGAATGATATCAAGTGCGTAGGCGTAGCCCGTCGTAGACATCGCACTTTTCGCTCTTATAAACAAAGCAAATTATGCATCATCAAGGTCTAATTCTTTGGCTGACAGGGTTAAGTGGGGCAGGTAAAACAACGATCGCCTTATCTGTTGCCCAAGAATTGCGATCGCGCAATTACCAAGTAGAATTACTTGATGGTGATGTCGTTCGCACCCATTTATCTCAGGGACTTGGATTTAGTAGACAAGACAGAGATATCAATGTCCGGCGCATTGGTTTTGTGGCCAACTTACTCAGTCGCAATGGGATAGTAGCGATCGTTGCCGCCATCAGTCCCTATCGTCAAGTTCGAGAGGAACTCAAAAAGACTTCTACCAACTTTATCGAAATTTACGTTCATGCTCCTATAGCCGTTTGTGAATCCCGTGATGTTAAAGGACTTTATGCATTAGCTAGAGCCGGACAAATTCAACATTTTACTGGGATCTCCGACCCCTACGAAGAACCAATAAATCCAGAGATTATCTGTCAAACCGATCGATTTACTGTTGAACAATGTGTTAACCAAGTGCTTCACTATTTAGAAACTCAAGGTTTGATTATCCTGAGCGGTCAAGTCGCTTCGCTCCAATTAAAAATTAAAAATTATTAATTAAAAATTGAAGAAACAAATCTTAATTTTACATTTTTAATTTCCGCAGGGTGGGGGCTTGTACCCAAAATTAATTAAAAATTATTATTTCTTTCAATTTTTAATCTTTAATTTTTAATTTTTAATTAAAACTGGTCAGCTACTTAAAAGTGACGGACTTTTGGTCAATGTTGAGATTTAGAGAAGATTGAAATAACATGGCACCATTGTGCGATCGCACGACTCGAGCATTTTCAAGTTGTGGACGGGTACAGAATCTTTGCTACTCTTGCCACTTCACAAGCACCCCTTCCACCGCAACTAACCCCCACTGCGGAAACTTCGCCAAAAGCTTTTTGCTCACAATCTGCAAAGTCGGATCATCATTCCAGCACGAAAGCAAGTACTCGAAGCCCGGATTCTCGCCCGAATTCGCCGCAACCTTGAGTTTCTGCATACGCTCCGGCCGCGCATTTGCCCTTGCAACAATTGCCTCATGCGACCATTTTTCAGTAACGGGCGCGGCGGAACTTTGACCCTCATGAGCCGCTTTGACTTCTACACCCGAAACTGAATTTTCAACTAACAACGAAGTGGGATTACCCTGTTCTCAATACTTTTCGGTTAAGGGGGAAAGGGGAAAGGGAAAAGGTTTGAATTTCCCTTTCCCTATTACCCTTTAACCTTTCCCCAGAGCAAAAGAGAGATTATTGGGTTTAACCGAAAAGTATTGACCCTGTTCTACCTGCTCCTGAATTTGATTAGCGATCGCTTCCTTGGAAGAAAATTCATTTTGGGCAACGGACGCGGCGGAATCAGTGCCTTCATAACAGTCTTTTTGCTCAACACCACAATCTTGGTTTTCAGCCAACAACGGAGCCCACAACATATCTTCTATGGGAATAATCAGATGAAGCCTTTTATACGGGGATTCCTTCTTGCTAGCAGCAGACTTTTTGAGCTTAGAACGAGTAATAGTTGCAGTCATTCTATAATCTCCTGTTTATATTGACGCACGGAAATTCTCCCCACTGTGATGCGGGGCTTAGTACTTGTATTCGCTTGTATAAAAAGTTACTGGTATTTCCCCACTGTTGCGAAGGACATTGTTCTACGGCGTGTTCCAAATCTTGGATCATATTTTTGTGGAAATGGCTTTCCAAGGTTTATATTTTTTCAATCGCAGAAAATAATTGTGCGTGATTTTAAAACCTTTTTAGAGACGCAAATTGCATTTTGTGCTATTCCTCTAAAGTCTTATTCCTCAAATGAAATATAAATCCTCTCAAAGCTAGGTGAGCAAATTCTTTGGCTGCGTTATTTTCGGTACTAGCAGTAAATGTGCTTTTGTTGCCCATACTGCTATGCTAATGAAATCCTTACATTAATGCTTGAACATAATATTATTGTCATTGGAACATCAGCCGGTGGAGTTGAGGCGCTGACTTATCTAGTCAAGAATTTGCCGCCCGATCTCAATGCTGCTGTGATTATAGTTCTTCATGTATCCAGTCATGGCACAAGTGTTCTGCCAAAAATATTAAGTCGCGCTAGTAACTTGCCAGTGTCTCACGCTCAGGACGGCGAAGCTATTGTTCATGGTTGGATTTATGTGGCTCCCCCTGACTACCACTTACTGGTAGAACGAGGATATTTGCGTTTGACGCGGGGGCCAAAAGAAAACCGTTGTCGTCCCGCAATCGATCCATTGTTTCGCAGTGCAGCACGAGCCTATGGGCAACGAGTGATTGCTGTGCTACTAACAGGTGTGCTTGACGACGGCACGGCGGGGCTAATGGCTGTAAAAATGCGGCGCGGCGTGGCAATTGTCCAAAATCCTGATAATGCTTTGTATGCTGCTATGCCACGTAATGCGATCGAAAATGTAGAGGATATTGACCATATCGTGCCACTTTCAGATATTCCTTCTATTTTGGTAGCTTTAGTTAATATAGCAATGGAAATAGAACCAGAAAACCCCATACCTAGCAAGATGGAGTTTGAAACTGAAATAGCGCAATTGAATTTAGAAGCGATAGAAAACGAAAGCACTCGACCTGGTAAACCATCAACCTTTGGCTGTCCTGAGTGTGGCGGTATCCTCTGGGAAGTCGAAGAGAGAAATTTGTTGCGCTTCCGGTGCCGCACGGGTCAAGTCGCTTCGCTCCAATTAAAAATTAAAAATTATTAATTAAAAATTGAAGAAGCAAATCTTAATTTTGCATTTTTAATTCCCGCCCAACGGGGCTTATAACCAAAATTAATTAATTAAAAATTATTATTTCTTCCAATTTTTAATCTTTAATTTTTAATTTTTAATTAAAACTGGTCATGCTTATTCAGCAGAAACTTTGCTAGCCACTCAGTCTGATGCCATAGAGGATGCACTATGGATCGCTTTGAGGGCATTGGAAGAGAAAGCTTCTTTATCACATCGTATGGCTGCAAGGATGCAGGCTCGTAAGCAAACCTTGGCGGCACAAAGATTGAAGGAAGAGGCGCAGTCTGCTCTTGAGCGCTCCGCCATTATTCGGGAAGTGCTTTTGAAAGACAATACAAACACAAATGTTGATTGACTGGAAGAGGCAGGGGGAAAGGGTTTAAATCCCAAACCCAGTTCTTTTTCCCCTTTCCTCAGTCCTCACAAGCGCATTTTTGGGTTGACAGACTACTAGGTGTACAAACTTTATTGAAAAGCTTTGAGAAATGCCGCTTAACTTATAAGCTCCGGGGTGCGAAACAGACTCGACTTCTAATGTGGGATGTGCTTAATATAGAAATGTACATAAAGCAAAAACTTATCGCATCTGTCTAAGCAGACGCTCTCTTTGTAAGTTGTAAAGCTTGCAACGCTAAAAGATATTTACCTTTTGACATATTGGGACTAGTTTAAGACGACTCTCAAGCTGCCATCAGTTGCTTTTCCAAGCATGATTGTCGACTAGAAGGTTCCAATGCCTGTATCTAACCAACCTGATCGACCAACAACAAATCAGCTACTCTTAGCTCTTTCTGAACCAGAGTATCAACGTCTAGTTCCCCACCTAGAGCAAGTAAATCTTGAAGTGAAGCAAGTCCTCTACGAAACAGACAAACCAATTACATACGTCTATTTTCCACATCAATCAATGGTTTCTTTGGTGTGTAAGTCAGATGGCTCGATCGTCGAAGCTGGTATAGTGAGCAATGAGGGCATGGTAGGTATTTCGGTAATTTTGGGCAGCAACACTACAACCACAACCGCGCTTGTACAGATTGCAGGCAGTGGTATGAGGATGAAGAGTGAGGATCTAGTTGCCGAGTTCAACCGGGGCGGAAAGCTTCAAAGTTTGTTATTGCGTTATACACAAACGCTGTTCACCCAGGTTACACAAACACTTGCTTGCAACAGCCTCCACACTATAGAAAAGCGACTTGCCCGTTGGCTGCTCTTGGTATCTGATCGTATGCAATCAGATAAATTCATGCTGACTCAGGAATTAATTGCCACAATGTTGGGTTGTCGCCGCACTGGTGTTACGGAGGTAGCAGGCACGCTCAGTCGAGCAGGAATAATTAGCTACAGGCGTGGAAATATTAACATCCTGAATCGGTCAGATTTGGAAAATACATCTTGTCAATGCTATGGCATTACTAAAAACGAGTACAAGCGATTGCTAAGTGTATAGAGTACCCCTGTTAAGGTGTTGTGTGATGAACTAATTTGTAGTTTGGTAAAAAGAAGTGCAAATTTGTTGGGTGGAGAAAAATGTTGCTAGGGCAGGTGTTTGAGCGTTTTGTAAAAGAGAGTCCAGTTATTCAGGTATCCAAACTCTCAAGTCGCTGTTATACAAACGAAAATTGGTGTCTCTAAGCAAAAACCCAAAGTTTATTAAGAAGTTGCTGCGATGTCTCACGACAAGCTGCTTCGCGTCTACGCACTGTGAGATTCCGACCCTCCCGACATAGTAATAATCTCTCCGTTACGGTATTCATGGCGTTCGGGGTTGGTTTCTTCCATAGCCCGATACTCGTCTAACGTCAGGCGAGTTGTTATTACATCACAGGGACTGGTTTGAGCAAAGACCACAATCAACCTTTCAAATAATTAGCTCTAAAACTATTATCTGCAAAGTCAAGAAGAATTGCCAATGAACGGTGGTGGGGGTACGAAGTACGTAATCGGTTACTTGCTGATGTGTTTTATTGCCTTTGGGAAAGGAATTTTAAGAACTCATCGTTTTAGCCAAACTTTGTCCCAAAATCACCTGACTGTACACCCAATCTCTGCATTTAGCCAAACTTGCGATGGCGCGAGCGCCCGCCGGAGGCGAGATCGCACAAGAACAGCAAAAGCCGACTCAATATTCTGCTTGTAGGTGATCACAGTAAGCACAAGCGCACTAGTCCAGAAATCTTGTGTTACAGTCCGTAAAAGCTCATACTGAAGCTGTATGTAACATAACCCCTCGCTTTTATAATCCTAGCCATGCCCCAAGACTTCTCTCACCAGAATCTCAGAGGTCGTTTGTTCAAGGGTCAAGACCTTGCAGGGGCAAACTTTAGCGGCGCAGATATCCGAAGTACAGATTTTACTGGTGCAAACCTAATAGGCGCAAACTTTAGTCATGCCAAAGCTGGGCTGGAAAAGCGTTGGAGTATTTACTTACCGATTGCCTTATTCTTGTTTGTGGGACTATTAGGGGTTTTTTCATATATAACTAATTATGGTTACGGTGATCATGTAGATTTCTCCCATACTACTCTCTGAATGGAGTTTCACGGCTACAAAGCCCACGGTTGAATTAGAGTCGATGACAACCCACACCTTCATGTCTGCTGTAGTACAGGCGGACTCGACAGCATTAAGGTGGCTTACACGCCAACCATCAGGGTAGAATGAACGGTACACGTCAATATCCATTGCTTTTTGAATCGAATCAAAGACCAGACTCCATATCCGAAGTGAAAGACTTTTGATGGTATGAAGTTGGCTATCTTCGTATGATTCAATTCGCATAAAGGTATCATGTAGTTATATTATGTTACATAAATACTACTAACTAATCTTTTGTTTTTTTGGTATGGGGAGTACACCGTCAATATTGGCCACCTGAAGCCACTGAATTACCTGGAGTCGAAATGTCAGCAGATGCAGTTAATTAGCGATCGCATTCATATCTCGGCTCAATACCAAGTTGTATCTCTATATGATGAAATATCACCCCAGATATAGCTGGCTGAAAAGATTGCTGTATAAATCTTTCAGCCTTAGCAATTGTCTTGTGATGTCAAGTGGTTCTTACAAAAGTCAGTAGGCTAAAAAGTCTTGGAAGTTGATCAAAGAATAAGGTTTTCAGTCGATGTTGCTGTTTCTAGGGTGATCGCGTAACATAGACTTTTAGCGATGTTTGTCCCTAATTACGGTCGATTCGCTCAATTTTGTTGATGATTCAGATTTATAAAGGCACAAACACTTATTATCTATCCCCTAAAAGTTTCAACTCAAGTTGAAGAAATAAATGTAAGCATCTTCACTAGCTTGTCAGTGCTACGATAAGCTGATTATTTTGCAAACTGCATCTACTAGTAAGACAATGAAAAAACGAAAAGATGAAAGATAAACAGAACAACCTGAAGGATATCAATTTTCTCACTGAACTTACTCCTAGTGAGGGGGTGAAATAAGCAGTGATGCAGAAAGTTACGTTAAAGAATTGATCACCATGAATAAGAACTGTACCAATCTAAGTTCTGAAATTTCAGAATCTTAAACCCTTGCTGTACCGTACTCGTTTACTGTACCAAAGAGATTATAGTTTTATGCATAATTGTCTCTGAAATAAATGACTAATAATTAGTACTTGATTACTGGGATAGCCATATTGGTTACAACAGTTCTTAGGTTTTAATCAATTCTTCATAGTGACTGGGCTAAGAAACTAATTCTTAGTTCACAGATTTGTATGCCCAATGGCAAAAAGCAATTAATCATTCTACAAACTAAATGAGGCATTTCAAGTTATGACTGAAAGAATTATCAATGCAGCTACCAAATTTTCAAACTATGTAGAAATTTTAAATGTCAGAGCATCTTTACAAACAAATGATACAGCATTCGTCTTTATTAATTCACCAGAATCAAAGCTGGAAGTAACTTTTGGACAGTTGCACACAAAAGCAGCAGCCATAGCTGCAGAATTGCAAAAATACAATCCTGATGGAGAAAGGGCGCTATTGTTATATCGTCCGGGAATTGATTTTATCGTTGCCTTTTTTAGCTGTTTATATGCCAAGGTAATTCCAGTACCTGTGCATCCTGTACGTAATCAAAGAGAAATTTCTCGCCTCAGTGGAATTGTAGAAAATGCACAAATTAAATTTGTACTAACAACTGATGACTCTATTGTTGATTTTCAGAAGATCTACAGCGAAATTCCCTATATCAATAATGCACGGTGGATAGCTACAAACTCCCAACTAGAAGCAGCTAGTCGTGACTGGAAAATGCCAGCTATTCAAGGCACTGATATTGCGTTTTTACAATACACCTCCGGCTCTACAGGACAACCAAAAGGTGTGATGGTGACGCACAGTAATCTCATTCATAATCAGCAAGCCATTAAACAAGGATTTCAACATTCCCAAGAAACCATATTTGTTGGCTGGCTGCCGCTATATCATGATATGGGTTTAATTGGTAATGTTCTCCAACCCCTATATCTAGGAATTAAATCTGTACTCTTCCCTCCCGTCAGTTTTTTACAGTCGCCTGCAATTTGGTTGAAAACCATCTCAGAATATCGGGCTACTACTAGCGGTGGTCCCAACTTTGCTTATGAATTGTGTGTGAATAAAATCACCGATGAAGAAATTAAAGATATCGATTTATCTAGTTGGAAAATTGCATTTAATGGTGCTGAACCTGTAAAAGCTAATGTAATTGAAAGCTTTATTAATAGATTTAAAAAATATGGCTTCAAAGCGGAAGTTTTTTATCCTTGTTATGGTATGGCTGAAACTACTCTGTTTGTTTCTGGTGGAAATCCCCAAGACAAACCTGTGTTGCTTCCAGTAGATGAGCAAGAACTAGAAAATCATCGCATCAAGGTTGTAGATAACGACACCAAAAAGGTTTTAATTGGGTGTGGGAATGTTCATGGTGAGCATGATGTTCGCATCGTGAACCCAGAAACTCATACGCTTTGTAGTCTTGAGGAGATTGGCGAAATTTGGATTGCTGGGGGTTCAGTTGCAGCCGGATATTGGAACGTAAACCAACAAACTCAAGAAACTTTTCAAGCTTATCTCACCACAGGAGAAGGTCCTTATCTGCGGACTGGAGACTTTGGCTTTTTTGTAGAAAGGGAATTGTTTATTACAGGTCGATTGAAGGATTTGATTATTATTCGGGGATTGAATCATTATCCTGATGATATAGAAAACACTGTTGAGAAAAGTAATATTGCAATCCGTCCAGGGGGAACAGCAGCGTTTACAGTTGATGTCAATGGGGATGCAAATGCAAAGTTGGTTGTGGTCTGTGAAATCAAAAAAGATATGCTCAACAAGGTTGACTATAGCCAACTATTAGCAATCGTGAGAAAAAATATCTCTGATGTTCACGGGTTGAGGTTGCATGATTTGGTGTTAATTATGCCTGGAACTCTGCCAAAAACTTCCAGTGGGAAGAAACGCAGAAGACATTGTACAACTCTATATTCACAAAATGGTTTCCGCGAGGCTGTTGCTAGACAAGTAGTTGCAGTTAAGTAGCTAGAAAGTAGGTTGGGTTGATACAAGGAAACCTAACAAATACCTTGTCGTTAGTGTTGGGTTTCACTGCATTCTACCTAACTTACAGATGATTTCTAAAATTTATTATTGACAGCAATATCTACAATGAATAATATCTCTCAAATTGAGGCTCGGTTACAAAATAAAATTGCAGCAATTCTAGAAATACCTCCTGAAGAAGTCTATTTATCTTTTTCACCTAGTGAATTGGGATTTGATTCTTTAAATTATGTGGAATTAACTACTTTTCTGGAAGGTGAATTTAAAATTCCTGTAACTCCTGATATGCTGTATGAATGTCATACAATTACTACTTTGGCAGAGTTGATTCAGCAGAATCTAGAGCCAAGTTTAGAAACTAGCACTAAAGAGGAAAGTGCTGTTGCTGTAATTGCAGAGGAGACATTAACTTTAGCCAATGTTTTGGAATATGAATCTTCCCCTCAAGATATTGCAATTATCGGTATTGGTGTATCATTACCGCAAGCTAAAACCTTAGAAGAATTTTGGCAGTTATTGACAGCAGATAAAGTTAACATTACTGATTTTCCGGCTCAACGTTTACCCCAAAAGACAGAGCAAACAAATCTCTTACAATCTCCAGAACTTTCTCCTTTCCTCAAAGGTGGATTTATAGCAGATGTCAAGTGTTTTGATGCTTGTTTCTTTGGCATTTCTCCACGGGAAGCCCAATTAATGGACCCGCAGCAACGCATATTTATCCAATGTGTGTGGCACGCTCTTGAGAATGCTGGATATCGCGCTTCGGAGTTATCGGGTTCTAAGACGGCAGTATTTGTTGGTGCTTCTAGCTTTGATTATTATGAGATGTTGTGTCAGCAGGAAAACTCCGTAGAACCCCACCTGGGTACGGGTGTGAGTCATGCTGTACTGGCTAATAGAATTTCTCACCTGTTGAACTTGAAGGGGCCTAGTGAAGCAATTGATACAGCTTGCTCAAGTTCATTGGTAGCGATAAATCGGGCTGTGGAATTATTACGGTCAGAAAAATGTGATTTAGCGATCGCAGGTGGTGTTAATGTTATCACTTCTTTGACATCCTATATAGTCTTTTCTAAGGCGGGGATGTTAAGTAAAACAGGTGAATGCAGCCCTTTTGATGAACGCGCCAATGGTTATGTCAGAGGTGAAGGTGCAGGGGTACTGTTATTAAAACCGTTGGCGAAAGCTGAACGCGATGGTGATTATATCTATGCTGTTATCAAAGGTGCGGCAGTGGGACACGGCGGCCATACCAATTCCTTGACTGCACCGGCTCCTGAAGCTCAAGCAGAGACGATTTTAGCAGCTTATGCCGATGCCCAAGTTAGCCCTGCTACCCTTGGTTATATTGAAGCACACGGTACTGGTACAACCTTGGGCGACCCGATAGAAATTAACGGACTGAAGAAGGTTTTTGCCACTGTTGAGACTACCCAAGATTGTTATATAGGTTCTGTCAAGAGTAACATCGGACATTTAGAAGCCGCAGCCGGGGTGGCAGGAATATTAAAAACTATCTTAGCGTTGCAAAAAGGTGTAATTCCTGCCAATGCAAACTTTACCAATCTGAATAAGTATATCCGTCTGGATAATTCTCCGTTGCAGATTGCCGCAAAACAAGTTAATTGGGAGCGCCAAACAACCGCTACAGGCAAAGAACAGCCACGTCGAGCCGGGGTGAGTTCCTTTGGTTTTGGCGGTATGAATGCTCATGTAGTTTTAGAAGAATATTTAGCGCGTCCTCGACACATCTCTACATCAAATTCGTCTAAGCCGCAGTTAGTTGTATTGTCTGCCAAATCAAAAGAAAGACTAATTGTCTACGCTCAAAGCATAGCTGTATTTTTGTCACAACAAAATAGCTTCTCCTTAGCAGATATAGCTTACACCTTACAAAAAGGCAGGGAAGCTATGGAGTATCGTCTGACTATTGTGGCAAACACACTTGAGGAATTGGGTGATTCTCTGCAAAACTTTATCAATGGGAAGCTAGAAGACATTAAGACTTTTGTGGGTGATTCTAGTCATCGCCAAGCCTATGAAGAGCTATTTGAGAGTCTGCAAGAACTAGAAGAGCATTTGCGATCGCTAGCTCAAAAACCAGCATATTCTAAGTTGGCTAAGTTGTGGGTGGGAGGATTAAATATCGATTGGGCTAAGGTATTGCCTAGAGATTATTCCCCTGCCATTGTTCCCTTACCTGGATACCCATTTAGCCTTGATAAGTATTGGCTTCCTGAAACAAACACCGCACCAGCTACGACTATCAAAGTACCTGCAAAAGAACACATCAGCCTGCTTGTACCACAATGGCAGCGTCAAGCATTACCCAAGGATGCCCAGGTTGTTTTACAAGGTACAATCATTGTTTTAGCTAGTGATGATACCAAACCTCTGATTGATACTCTGCAAGCACAGCATCATCATGCGGCTTTTATAGTGGTGGAGAATTTAGAAAACTCCTCTCCTTTTAGGGGAGAGGCTTTGAATTTTCCCCCTTCCCTACAAGGGAAGGGGGTTACGGGGTTAGGTCAAGAGAACAATGTTCCAGATGACGTGAAAAGTCATACCTACACACAAATCACACCCCAGTATTATCAATTCTGCTTTGATAATACCGACCACAGAGCTAGATTTAACAATGAGATATCATCCTCAGATATCACAGGCATTCTTGATTTAACCGCCAATAGTCAGTCTATTTTAGGCAACATTGCCTTACTGCAATCTTTATTAAACACCCGCAAACCACTGCGTTTACTACAAGTCACCCAAGGGTTACAAAACATTAACGGGACATCAGCTAACCTGCGTGGTGCGGAACTGACGGGGTTATTTAAGATGTTGGGCGCAGAATATAACTCTTGTTATGCCAAGACCATTGATTTAGACCCCAACAACTCAGATTTAGCAGCTTTAAGTCAAATTATTGCCCAAGAGTATCAGGACTACGATCAGTTTACCGAAATTTGTCACCGAGATGGCGATCGCTTTGTCTCTACCCTCGCACCTCTAAACTATAAACCCAGCCAGTCGCAGAAATTACCACAGGGAATGGTTGTGATTACTGGCGGTACAGGTGGTATAGGTAATGAAGTTGCTCAACATTTGGCGCGTCAAGGTTATAAAACCCTAGTTTTAATGGGTAAAACTACATTACCCCCCAGAACAGAATGGGAAGAAGTCATCGCAGTACCGAATGCAAACCCCGCAATTGCTAGCAAAATTACCAACATTCTCAACCTAGAAAAACAAGGCGTAACCGTAGAACTCTATACTGGCGAATTAACAGATTATGCTGCCCTAGAAGTCTATTTCCAAAATATTCGCCGTCAATATGGACGAATTACTCAAGTATTCCACTGTGCAGGCTGTGTTTCCTCAGAATCACCAGCTTTCCTGCATAAAACCTTAGACAGCATTGTTTCTGTATTGTCTCCCAAAACTACTGCCCTGGAAGTTTTACACCGCATCTTTGAGCATGACAATTTAGAAGCATTCGTCTTGTTCTCATCCCTGTCGAGTGTTGTACCTAAGCTAGCTGTAGGTATTAGTGATTACGCAACAGCTAACGCCTATATGAATTACTTCGCTGCTTACCAAGTAGCTCAAGGTAATACCTACTACCGCGCTATTCAGTGGTCAAACTGGAAAGAAGTCGGAATGGGACAGCTAACTAGTCAGCCAATGACCAAAATAGGACTTGTACCTTTGTCAACAGCCGTAGGTTTGCAGTCCTTAGATACTATCTTGGCTTTACCCCCGCAAATCCACACTGTAGCGTGTCTGGCTAGTCAAGAACAATTAAATATATCAGAATTGCCCCTAGTTGCAAAGGAACAGACTACGCCGAAAATCCAACCAGTATCATTACCAAAACAAAACTTTCCCACTGATAGCAATCACTTGAAGACTTACGTTTTAGAATCATTAAGCCAAATCCTATCCCGTGAACTCCACATTGCCTTAGACCAAATCAAGTATGAAACCTCCTTTGAGGCTTTAGGTGTTGATTCTATCTTCTTAGCTGGTATCGTCAACAAAATCGACCAATGGCTGGGAATGAGATTAGACCCATCACTGTTATTACAGTACGATTCCATATCACGCCTAGCAGAACATCTCATCAGCCATCACCACAACCAATTACAGCAAAAAATACCAGTAACACAACCCCAAATAGTAGAAACTCCACCTGCACCTCTAACCCCTCTCCGTGCCTCTGCGCCTCTGCGTGAGCAAAATCCATCTCAAATCGAAATCGCCGTCATTGGTATTGCCTGCAAATTCCCAGGTGCAGCCAACAAAGAAATTTTTTGGAACAACCTAGTAGCGGGCGTTGACAGCATCCGAGAAGTACCCAACTCACGTTGGGATATCGAACAACATTACACCAGAGAATTGACATCAGGTAAATCAATTAGTAAATGGGGCGGTTTTATTGACGATTTAGAATACATCGACCCCGCCATGTTTGGTGTATCTCAAAATGAAGCAAGTGATGTTGACCCCTTAGTGCGCCTATTTTGTCAAAGCTGCGTGGAAGCGGTGGTAGATTCTGGTCACAATATCAAAGATGTCAACAAACGCAAGGTCGGAGTATTTGTTGGTGCTAGGGTAGCAGGATATGGCGATCGCATTCAAGTCCCCAAAAAATCCAGCGTTGTTGGTGTAGGACAAAACTTTATCGCTTCCCATGTCTCCCATTATCTCAATCTCAAAGGGCCAAGTCTGGTAATTGATACCGCCTGCTCATCTTCTCTCATGGCTATCCATCTCGCCTGTCAAAGTTTACTACAGGGTGAATCAGAAATGGCTTTAGCTGGTGGCGTAGAAGTTCTCTTAGATGAAAAACCATATCTCTTCCTCAGTGCAGCACAGGCTTTATCTCCCGATGGTAAATGTTTTACCTTTGACGAACGCGCCAATGGATTTGTCCCTGGTGAGGGTGCGGGTTGTGTCTTGCTCAAACCTTTAAAACAAGCTTTAGCTGATGGCGACCCCATCTATGCAGTAATTGCCGCTACAGCCGCTAACAACGATGGTCATACAATGGGCATCACTACCCCCAGTGTAGAAGGTCAAGTGGAAGTTATTGAAACAGCACTGGCAAAAGCCAATCTTTCAGCAGAACAAATTAGTTACATCGAAACCCACGGAACTGCAACGATGATTGGCGACCCGATTGAGTTGCGAGCCTTGTCCCAGGTATTTACCGGGGTGGGGACAGAAAATCACTGTGCTGTGGGTAGCGTGAAGACTAATATCGGGCATTTATTAAGCGCGGCTGGGGTGGCTAGCTTCATCAAAGTAGCATTGTCACTGCACAATCAAGTCATCCCCGCATCACTCAACTGTGAACAGGTGAATCCCCGCTTTGACTTTGCCCATTCACCTTTCTATCCAGCCCAAACAACCCAACTCTGGAATCAAGCTAATCCTAAATTTGCTGGTATCAGTTCCTTTGGTTTTGGTGGAACTAATGTACACACCATTCTTTCTGAACCACCAAAATTAGCAGTGAAACCAGGAGCAAAATTACTCAGCAAGGATTTTAATTTTAGTAGCAGCAAAATTCGAGCTTGGTTGCCAGCCGCTCAATCGGCAACTTCTTACACCATGAATGTGGAAAATACTGAACAGTTAGCACAACCCCCTCGGCGTTCCCTGTTGACCTTGGAATTGGAAGAGACTCACCAGCCTTTGCTGATATTGGAAGACATAGTAATCAATGTAGCTAAAAAGGTGATCGTTTAGGTACTTCCAATTAAAAAAATCTCCAATTTGTAAGGTGTGGCACTATCGTCCTAACACACCACCAACCCTCAAAGGATGGCGGATTACACTCCCCCTCTACTCTCGCAATATTTTTTCAAATTAGTATGACTTACGTAGAAATACTGAGTTTAGCCAGATATGCATAAGTTATTCTTTTAAGACTGAATATTAAAGAGCAAATAAAAAATAAAAATATCTTTCCCCTACACCCCTTATCATTTATGCAAACTGCACAAATAATTGGCAAATTTACAATTACAGATAATGATTATTTCGTTCGTGAACACAGAGTTGATGGTATTCATATCATGCCTGGTGTCACATTTATAGACATGATTTTTAAAACTTTAAAAGCCAGGTCTTTTGATATTGAAAATCTAGAATTGCGGAACATGATGTTCCTAGAACCAATTGTGACAACTGCCGATTTTGACCGAAAAGTGGAAATTCACATTTCACCCAATGGAACTGATTGGGGAATTGAAGCCACCAGCACTAAATGGAAAAATGGTGAAGTAAAAGACTCCTCTATTACTAAACATTTAACCTGCCAATTACTGACCAAAGAATTACAAATTAAAAATCTTATAGATATATCAATTCTCAAGCATAAAGCAACTCAAGTTGTCGATTTAGATGCCTGTTATGCCATCACCCGCGAAGTTGGCATTGACCACGATAATTTCATGAAACCTAGCGGCAAAGTTTATGGTAGTCTTTATGGTTGCTTGGCTGAAGTTTCTTTGGGTTCTATCGCCTTGCAGCACAGTGATGATTTCTTGTTCCATCCTGTGTTTCTCGATTGTTCGACTATTGTACCGCTTTTCTATTCAATTCCTTATCAAGCGACAGCCCAACTTTATGTTCCTTTTTATATTGAATCATTTTCTGGTAGACCTTTAACAGGACGCAGTAATTGTTATGTATATGTCGATCACCCTGAGCAACTTGAATTAACCAAAGAAATTGGTTACAGAAGTTTTGCAATTTGCGACGAGTATGGTAATCAACTAGCAACATTCCGTAACTTTGGCATTAAAAGAGTTCATAATATTGAACTTATTAGAAGACTGGCAAACTTAGAACAAAAAACAGAAAATACTATTTTTACTCATCAACAACAAAAAGCATATCAAGTTTTAACAACTCCAGAACCAAGAGTAAAACATGTAGTTGAGTCCATAAAAAAAATAGTTTGCAAATACACCAAACAAAATTTTACAGATGATTTATTAGAAGTATCATTTTTTGAATTAGGATTAGAATCAACTGCTTTATTAGATATTTCTCACGAGCTAGAAAAGCTGTTAAATATTCGCCTTTATCCAACTATGCTGTTTGAGCAGCCTACTGTTTCTAAATTGGCAGAATTTCTATGGTGTGAACATTCTGAAGCAGTACAGAAATATCTTCATATTCAATTAAATACTGTTGATGATACGCCTCAAGAAATTGTCACTACTCCAGAACCGAGTGTGGAATATCTGGTACATTCTATCAAGAAACTAGTTTGTAAATATACTAAGCAAGATTTTACAGATGATTTACCAGAGGTTTCATTCTTTGAATTAGGGTTAGAATCAACGGCTTTATTAGATATCTCCCATGATTTAGAAAAGCTGTTGAATATTCGTCTTTACCCTACGATACTGTTTGAGCAGCCTACTGTTTCTAAATTGGCAGAATTTCTATGGTGTGAACATTCTGAAGCAGTACAGAAATATCTTCGTACTCAATTAAATACTGAATATAACATTGTATCTACAAATTTAAAGCATGCTAATTTACCTTCCAACAAAGTTAAAGAAAATGGACACAGTAAAACAGTAAAACTTGATGATTTATCTTTCACTACAAAAGAAAGTGAACTGATTTTCATTCCTAAATGGCAACCGACAAGTATTTCTATATCCAACCAACAATCATTCAATTATTTAAAGTTTGACCAAACTAAACCAGCTAAAACTCTGATTGTGACATGGGGTGAAAATTTACAAATGTTGCAGTTGTTACTGAATTGGCATGGTTCAAACAATAGCTACATCATTACAGTTGGTAATTTCTATCAAAATTGGCAAAATTGCACTGCTCAAATTAGACATGATCAACCACAAGACTGGGATAAGCTTTTAAAACAATTAACAGATATCTCTCAAGTATATTTCTTGGCTGCACCCCAAAAATCTGAGCAATTATTGAGCCATAACTATGCTTTTCACTTTATCAAATCTATCATCAGAACTGGATTAACTCAACATTCAATTGAGTTTAAAATTATCACATTGAATGCTGTACAAGTTTTCTACGATGAAGAAGTTCAGCCTGATGATAGTGGTCTTTGGGGATTGTGGAAATCTTTTTCTAGAGAGTATAAACACTGCACTATTACTTTCTTGGATTTAGCAGTGTCTGAAATTGAAGATGCCTTAAGAAAAGAGAATACTGTCTGGCTAGAAAATACCTTTAAGAATGAATGTATATCTGGCAATGCTTTTGCAGTCCGTCAACAACAAATATATTGCCAACGCCTCTATAATTTAGCTCCAGTCTTCAGAGAAAGATTATCAAAATTTAAACCCAATGGTACTTATTTAATTATTGGTGGTACAGGTGGATTAGGTCTTGTTTTAAGTGATTATCTGCACGCTCAATATTCAGCTAATATTGCTTTATTAGGTCGTTCGCCAGCAGATGATAATTTATTAGCTAAAATCTCCCATCTAGGAAAATATGGTGAAAATGTAATTTATCTACAAGCTCATTGTGATGATGTCAATGAACTAACTAATGCTATTACTCAAACCAAAGATAAATTTGGCAAAATAGACGGCATCATTCACTCAGCAATGGTACTAGATGATAGCCTGTTGGTGAAGATGTCAGAGACAGATTTTACGGCTGTACTACAACCAAAAGTAGCAGGTGCGATCGCACTTAATCAAGCCACTCTTAACGAAGAACTTGATTTGATCATTTTCTTCTCTTCTCTACAGTCTTTTGTCGGCAATATTGGTCAAAGTAATTATGCCGCCGCTAGCACTTTTCTTGATAGCTATGCTAAATATATGCAACAAACACGAAATTATCCGGTATGTGTAATTAACTGGGGATTTTGGGGTGAAGTAGGTGCTGTAGCTAATGATAAGTATCGAGATTTAATGCTACATCAAGGGATGGACTCAATCAATATTGCAGAGGGAATGGAGGCATTAGAAACAATTCTAGCGATGCAAATTCCTCAAGCTGTAGTCGTGAAAGCTAAAAGAAATATACTGTTACAAATTGGCTTAGATCCTCACTTAATGCTTGAGCAAAGACCAATTACAGAAATACTATCAAATCTTGCACCACTAACTATAGATCATGCGGATTTCTTCACAGCTAATCATCCACCATTACTCAAGTTTAAGCAAGGCTTAGATCAATTAATGGCTGCTGCGGCTAGCAGGTTAGTAGGAATTTTGCAAAATCTGGGTTTATTTAACCACCAAGCAGCATCCTACAGGATTACAGAAGCCATCAAATCAGCCAAAATTATTGATGAACACCATCATGTATTTGCAGAGATTTTCCAATTTCTTGTGCAAGCTGGTTATTTATCACAACAAAATCACTACTTCTCTGCAACAGCAGAAATACAATACCAAGGCGAATATCATACACTGACTGAATTTGAAAATGCTGCTAATCAAATCCTACAAACTCAGCCAGAACTCAAACAATACTATCAGCTACTGCACACTTGCTTAAAGAATTACGAAGATATTTTATTAGGTAAGATTGCAGCTAATAATATTGTCTTTCCTAACTCTAGTTTAGATTTAGTTGAGGGAGTCTACAGTGGTAACTTAGCTTCTGATATTTATAATGAACTTGTTGCTGCGTCCCTTGTTAATCAAATCAAAGCTAAGTTCAACGGTAAATCTCCAGAAAAAATTAAAGTTTTAGAAGTAGGTGCAGGAACAGGTGGGACAACTCGCTATGTAATTAATTCACTAATTGCTCATAATATCGCTGTCGAGTATGTATACACCGATGTTTGGTTTAAACTTTTAGAACATGGCCGAGAAAAATTTGCTAAAACTTACCCTGGAATGCGTTTCTCGGTTTTAGATATTTCCCTAAATCCCGAAAAACAAGGTTGGCAAAAACAATTTGATTTTGTCATTGCTACAAATATCCTGCACGCCACCCCTAATATTCGTGAAAGTCTACGCAACGTTAAGCAATTACTCAAGCCAACAGGTTGCTTAATCTTGAATGAGAGTGTCAAATCACAGAATTTCTCAACTTTAACATTTGGACTACTAAGAGGTTGGTGGAATTCACAAGATAGAGATTTGAGATATCCGGGCTCGCCTCTTTTACAAGAAGAAACTTGGCAGAGATTAATGAGAGAAGAAGGTTTCTTTAATCTGCAATATCTAGTTCCTACCTCTAGCGATAAAGAAGATATTCTCGTGCAGCAGGTGTTTGTAGCTAGAAGTGACGGACAATTCTTGAAAGTATGTAGTAGTCAAGAAATAAAAATAGCAATTACTAGAGAACATGAAATAGTTAACAATAATAACAAAGATGTAATTCATTCCAGTATTCGGGAACATTTACAGCCAATAAATTTACATAACACCTATGGTTGTACTCGGCAAGAATTTGCTTATATTGATACTTGTTTTGATAAAAATAATTGTCTTTGGTTATTTTTAGATTCTGCTAATGGCAATGCTTTATCTATCGAAGTACTGGATGAACTATTAGATATTATTGCGGCTTTATCTAAAGAGAAATCATCGTTAAAGATGCCCAAAATAGTTTATATTTCCCATCATGGTAAGTATTTCTCTCTTGGTGGCGATCGCACTCTCATTTTAGAATATTTAAAACAGCAAAATCCCGCTAAACTGAAAAAATTTGCTGCTAAAGTTCAGCAAGTAATTCACGGATTTGTCTCTTTAAATGCTCTAGTTGTCGCCGTCATAAATGGTGCAGCCCAAGGTGGTGGCTTAGAAATGCTCTTGTGTAGTGATTTTCAGTTTGTTGATACCAACGTCAAGTTAGGTTTACCTGAAGTCAAATCAGGTTTAATTCCTGGTATGGGCGGCATGAGTTTCCTAAAGCAGCAAATAGGATTGCTACAAACTAAGAAATTGGTACTAACTGGAGAGCTAATCAATGCCCAAACAGCTTATGAAATTGGTTTGATTTCTCATGTTAGTGATGACCCATTTATTGAGGCATTCAAGTTTTACAAAACCATCGACAATTTTGACACTGCTATTTATCTGAAAAAGTTTCTTGACCAAGGTAAGAGCCAAGCACTGATTCAAGATATTAACTTTTGGGTGGAATATCTTATCCAAAAAGGTGAATGGGTGAATCAAAAAAGAATATCCGCATCTTTACGGATAGTTAATTCCTAAAAGTTTGTAGTCATGGCTAAAGCCCTGATAAATCCCAACAACTTGACATTAAAATATACCAAGGAAATTGACATGAGTGTTGCAATAGAATCACAATTAACTTCCAAACCTAAAAGACAAAAATGGTTACGCGCTCCCTCAGCACGGGAGGCAGAAATTAGAAAAATGTGTGCTGCTAATGGCTGGCTACATCTACTTTATGGCTCACCATATATAGTATTGTATTTCGGATTAATTTCCCTGATTTTATTCATAGATAATCCTTGGATTGATTTTCTGTTAGCGCTTGGGCTAGGCAATCAACTCTATGTCTTATTTATTTTGCATCATGATTGTATGCACGGTAGTGCCTTTAAAGCCAAATGGTTAAATACATTATTTGGTCGTCTTTATGCACTGTCATTCACGATGACATTTACAACCAATAGAGAAACCCATAAACGTCATCATAATTTTATTTCCGATCCAGAAAGAGACCCAGATGAATATTATTTTTCTGGCAAACTCAACCAAATTTGGTTGAGAATTTGGAGATATTATGAATGGTATACCAAGATATCTTTGACTTGCTATGGCAAACAAGTCAGTTGGACGGTGATTATTGAACAAATAGTTAATTTGGCTTTTTGGGTAGTAATTCATGCCGTTTTAATCTATTCCGATATGGGAATAAAAGCACTGTTTATTTTCTGGATTCCTTTAGCCTTTGTTGCCTTAGTGATTAATCCTATCACACGGGGTTATGAACACGCTCCCTTAACTCTTTATGAAGGTGATGATCCTCAAAAAAGAGATATGCAGAAAAATGCAATTACTATTAATAACTTTTGGTTAGGTTTACTCTGGGCTGGTATTACTTACCATGTCGAACATCACGCTTATCCAGAATGTCCATTTTATCGATTACGTAAACTACACGAGATTTTTCAAGAAGAAAAAATGCAGTATTATTGCGCTCCTTTTCCTCTCTATCAAATTCACAAAGGAGCGCAACTTACAGAAGGTTTAACTTGCAATCAAGTACCAGTGGAAGAGGTAGTAGCATGAACACTGCATTTGTATTTCCTGGACAGGGCGCACAATATGTTGGGATGGGTGTGGAAATTGCCGATCGCTACTCCGAAGCCAAAGTATTATACAATCGCGCCTCGAATGTACTCGGTTTTGATTTATTGCAAATGTGTCGTGATAGTTCCCCAGAACTGTTAGAGCAAACAGAGAATGCTCAACCTGCCATTTTTGTCACTAACTTAGCTTGTCTAGCGGCGGCTCAAACCCAGTTCCCTGAACCAAAATTTCTTGCTGGTTTAAGTCTGGGAGAGTACAGCGCACTAGTAGCAGCCGGCGTGATGGAATTTGAGGATACAGTCTTTTTAGTACAGCAAAGAGCCATCTTTATGCAAGAAGCTTCTATCAACCGAGATACCAAGATGGCGGCGATTATCGGTCTGAATGCAGACATAGTAGAAGCTATCTGTCAGCAGGTGAAATCAATAGGAGTATGTCAACCGACTAACTACAATGCACCTAATCAAACCGTCATCGGTGGAGATGCTAGGGCAGTAGAACAAGCAATGACCTTAGCTGAACAAGCAGGCGCGGCAAAAGTAGTGCAATTAGCTGTTTCCGGTGCATTTCACACCCCTTTAATGGAGTCAGCCGCCAAGCGTTTAGCCGGAATCTTAGCAACTATCAACATTTCTACCCCTCGCATCCCAGTGATTTCTAACGTCACCGCCCAACCCATCACCACAGATGAACACATCCGTTTCTTACTCATCCACCAAATCACCCTACCAGTGCGGTGGATGACCTCTATTCAACACCTTGTTAATCATGGTGTGGATACCTTTATCGAGTTCGGTCCTGGTAAGACAATCTCAGGACTAGTGAAACGGAATTTTAACCAAGCTAAAACCCTCAACGTGGAAAATAGCACCTCAATGAACGAAACACTAGAAGCTTTTCAAGGACTAGTAGGAATATAGGGATATGGGAGTGTAGGAAAATATTTACCTTAAAAACATATCAAGTTTCCCCCTTACACCCCTAGCATTTACACACAAATAAGGATACTTATGACAACAACACAAACAATTCGCAGACCCGCAATTCCCGCCGACTGGTATAAACCCACAATATCAGGAACTACTGGGTTTATTCTCTACGGACTGATTTGGTATCTTGTCCCAGCATGGTTATGTTATGTGGTCGTCACATCAATTGATTTTCTACCACTGAAAATAGCTTTAATTATTCCACTAACTATCATGACTGGATATGGTATTCAGATGATGGGTTTTATTGGTCATGATGGCTTTCATCTAGCGCTACATCCTAACAAATTTGTTAGTGCATTAATTGGTCTTTTCTTTGCATCTTCAGTCTTAACATATTGTGATATGGGTGCAATGATGCGACATTGGAGCCATCATCGATTTACAAATCAAGCTTCTGACCCTGACATTGAAATACTCACACCTTTAACAACATGGTGGCAAAGATTATTTTTTGCCAGATTATTGCTTAACTATCATCATTTTAAAATAACTTTGAATACTGCTTTAGGTCGTCCTTGGCCATTTCCTTACATGATGCCATTTCAGATGTCTACTGTGCGTATTCTTTGTTGGATGAACTTTGTATTTGCTTTGTTATGGATTGGGATTTATTTAGGAATAGCTGTATACAATCCCATTGCTGGTTTATTTTCTATCGGACTACCAATGCTTGCATTGATGCTAATCTCTGGATGTCAAGCCTATCTTGATCATGGTGGTCTTGATGATAACCCATTTCATAATGCCTGGAGTCGTACTTCTCCCTTAATGACAATCCTGTTTGCTGGCACTAATTTTCATCTGGAACATCATCTATATCCAGGCGTTCCTTGTTACAGATTGCATAAGGTTCACCAACTTTTGCAAGATAATGGCACTTATGCTGCAACTCAAGCCTCTATTGAACCTTCGTTTTTACGTTCCTATATGAACATGGCTGCAAAATATAATTCCAGCTCTCAAGATAGCAGCTTTGATCCTTTTGAACAGGCTGTTGAATCTGTTTGATGTATAAGCATCTGTAGAGATGTGGCAATTTAACGTCTCTACAGATCCATAAAGTTAACTAAATTTATGAAAACTGAAACTAAATATTGTCAAAAATAATTAACAGTAAAGATTTACATTAATGTTTGCATGATTTCTATTAATTTATTTGACTAGTATACAGAAGGAGATGCGATATGTCCGAGGGAATATCCATTGTAGGGAATAATTCCACGATTAGAAAAGGTATTGAGCGCATCGGGTTAAGTATATCGGAAGGGGAAATCAATGCCCTGAGATTTGGCAAGACTATTTCACTGGAAGATAGAGGTTTAGGGGAACTTGGTTCACTATTTATTCTGGTGTCAGCACTATCTCAACCCCTATTAGGGAAACTCCACAAAACTCTTACTTTTCAAGATTTATTAGGACAAATGACAGATTCTGCACCTTGTTCAGGAGTACCGATTTATGCTTGGAATGCTGAAGATACCAGCAGATGTTATCTATATCTGACGATGATAGAAGGTAAACCTGCTATTCGTTTAGGTAATATGTCTCTAATTAATTCTACCGACTCTTTAATGGTAGAACCAAATTTAGGCTAAAAACACTTGCTCTTACATTCTTTTTCAAGCCAGCTATTTACGAAAAAATCTCACAACCCAACATAAAAATGTCACTCCCCTACGCTATTCCCTCTTTCAAACTAAATGAAAATAAAGTTTGATGAACTTAATTTTTCTTTACTTACTTGTGCTTGATTGTGCATATCTACTTATAATAATTGCATTGCATTTAAAGTAGGATATAGTTTGAAAAATCAGGATTGCTATAAATATATAAAACTATTGATTTCAATAGATAATGACTAAATCTATATCCACGAAATTCACAGAAAATGAGGATCGGGCTCAAGAGCCATTCTCTAAACAGGAGCATCGGCAAAAACCAATTCGTCTCATATTGGTCTTAGGGCTGATATTAGCAAGTGGTATTGTTTACATCATCTGGCATAATCAGCCCCAACAAACAGCAAATATACTGAAGCTGAGTGGGCGGATTGATGGTTACGAAACTGAGATTGGGGTAAAGCGTTCGGGCAGAATTGAATCAATTAGTGTACGAGAGGGAGTAGCAGTCAAAAAAGGTCAACAGTTAATCAAACTTGATGACAGTGACGATCAACTCTTAAAAGATCAATTACTTTCAGCCGAGGCTAAGATTGCATCCGCCCAATCGGATGTAGAGCAAGCACGCTCGAATGTAGAGCAGATAATAGGTGAAGTCGAAGAGATGAAAAACCGGATTGGAGAAGCTCAATTAAATTTACAGCAGTCTTTTGGTGATGCCCAAGGCAAGATTGAGCAAGCAAGATCGAATGTGGCGGCTGCTAGATCCCAACTAGCCCAAGCCCAAGCACAGGTAACACAAGCAGAGGCAGAATTGAGGTTAGCACAAGTAAACCGCGATCGCTATGCCCAATTAGTTAATGATGGTGCTATCAATAGACAACAATTCGATCAAGCCCAAACTACTTTAGATACAGCCATAGCCACCCTCGCCGCCTATCAGGCCACAGTTCAGGCTGCCCGTGAACAATTAAACGCTACCCTCGGTAGTTTCACTCAAGCCAAAACCACAGGCTTGAACCCCAGCATTCGTAATAGCCAATTAGCCGCCCTCTACAGCCGGAAAAAGCAAAGCTATGCCCAAATTAAAGCCGCACAAGCACAAGTCAAATCGGCTCAGGCTAAAGTTAGAGACGCGTTAGCCACCAGACAACAAATTTACACCCAAATCAAAGACTCTCAAAAAGACTTAAATTTGATCAGTCCTCTAGATGGCGTAGTCATCGCCCGTAGTGCTGAACCGGGAGCAGTAGTCAACAATCAAACCAAAATTCTCACAATAGTTGATCCCAAAGCTTTATATTTACGGGGTTTTGTGCCAGAAGGTGATATTGGTAAAGTACGAGTAGGGCAGCAAACTAAAATCTTTCTTGATTCTGCTCCCAAAAGACCGCTAGAAGGGAAAGTAATCTCTATCGATCCGCAAGCCTCATTTACACCAGAAAATATTTATTTTCAAAAAGATAGAGTTAGGCAAGTCGTTGGAGTGCGGATTAGCATCGAAAACCCAAGCGGTTGTTTTCAACCAGAACAACCATACACAGATTCAGATTTGCCCTGCCCCAAAATTGGTATGCCTGGGGATGCGGAGATTAAATTGCGGAAATAAAGGACTGGGGAAAGGTAAATTCAGTAATGACTAATGGCTATTGACTTATCGGTTGAAGCGATCGCTGTTCGCGGTTTATATAAATATTATGGTCAGTTAGCGGCTGTCCGGGGTGTTGATTTCACTGTTAATCAGGGGGAAATGTTCGGGCTGATTGGCCCTGATGGTGCGGGTAAGACTAGCACTTTTCATGTTTTGAGTGGAGTGATGGCACCTTCGGCGGGAGAGGTGCAAATATTTGGTCAATCTGCACGGGATACTCGTTTGAATACGGGCTATTTGACACAGCAATTTTCTCTGTATTTAGACTTGAGTATTGATGAAAATTTGCGCTACGCTGCGGGATTACGACAAGTATCAGAGGAATTGTTGCAGGCACGCCGTAATAAATACTTACGGTTGATGAATTTAGATAAATTTAGCGATCGCCTCGCGGGGCAACTTTCCGGTGGGATGAAACAAAAGCTGGCACTATGCTGTGCTTTGGTTTCCCAACCCCGAATTTTACTATTGGATGAACCCACAACAGGGATTGATCCAGTTTCCCGCCGCGAGTTTTGGGATACATTGGCGGCGCTATCTGCTGAAGGTATGACTATTGTTGTGGCTACACCCTATCTCGATGAAGCAGAACGCTGTCATCGCATAGCTTTAATGTACAGTGGTCAAATTCAAGAGATTGGCAGCCCTGAAGCCTTGCGTTCCAGTTTAGGTCTACATCGCTTAGAAGTTCACACATCCAATTTAGAATTAGCTGAACAAGTTTTATTGCACAGTCAGACTAGTAATATTGTCGATGTGCAAACCTTTGGCGATCGCTTGGATATTTTAGTAGAAGATGTAACCTTGGGGGAAACTCAAGTTAAAGAACTACTACAAAACTCCGTCAACGTTGAGTCTGCTGCACCCACCCTAGAAAATCTGTTTGTTACCCGTCTTAGACAACAAGGTTTAGCACCCTCATATTATTCCTTTCCTCGTTCTCGATTGAGGGGAATGGGAAGCAGGGGAGCAGGAGAGGAGGGGAGCAGGGAAGACAAAGAAAACAAGGGAGATAAGACAAAATATTCTACCTCATCTTCAAACCTTGCCATCTTCGCTCATAATCTCAGCCGTGTCTTTGGAAATTTCCATGCAGTCAAAAGTGTCAATGTCGAAGTACGTTATGGCGAAATCTTTGGACTTTTAGGCGCTAACGGTGCGGGGAAAACCACCACGATTAAAATGCTGTGTGGGTTGTTAGCAGCCAGCGGCGGTAAAATTGCCCTTGGTGGTGAAACAGGTAACTTACGCAGTGCGGAACTCCGCCAACGTATCGGTTACATGAGTCAGAAATTCACCCTCTATGATGACCTCACAATTCTAGAAAACCTAGAATTTTATAGTGGTGTTTACGGCATTCCTCCCAAACTCAGACGTGAGAAAATTGATTGGGTAATTGCTACCTGTGGGTTAGAAGGACAGGAAAATATGATCACCGGACAGCTACCAGGTGGCTGGAAGCAAAGGGTAGCCTTTGGTGCTTCTGTAATGCACGAACCAAATATTTTATTTCTAGATGAGCCAACTTCCGGGGTTGATCCCTTGGCTCGTCGTCAATTTTGGAAGCTGATTAATGACTTTGCCCGTAACGGTACAGCTATTTTAGTTACAACTCATTATTTAGAAGAAGCAGAACAATGTAACCGCATGAGTTTCATGGTAGCTGGAGAAACCGTTGCTGAAGGTTCACCCAGTCAGATTAAAGCCTCCCAACCCGGACAACTCATAGAAATCACTGTCCAACAAAACCAAGCCGCGTCGGACTTGCTCAAACAGCATCTTGAGCCTTGGCGAGTGGCGATTTTTGCCAATAGTTTACATATTGTGCTTGATCGCCCTGATGAGGAAGTTCCCCAACTACTGCAATTGCTGGAGTCTCAGGATTTCATAGTTCAGTCCTTGCGTCCGATTCCCTTCTCTTTAGAAGATGCCTTTATTGGTATAGTTCAGCGAAGTTAGTAGGAGGTAAGGGACAGAGGAAGAAAACTTCCCAATCCCAATCCCCAGTCCCGAATTTTGGTATATGCAAAAAATTATTGCCCAGTGTCAAAAAGAATTAGCCCAGTTTCGCCGCGATCGCTTGACGTTGGCGTTAGCATTTTTATTACCGATGATCACTTTGCTAATTTATGGGTTTGCACTCCGTTTAGAAAGCTCTAATATCCCCTTGATTGTGCAAGATTTTGACAGGACAAATCTTAGTAGTATTTACATTGAGCGTTTATATGCTACTAACCAATTTGTGCCGACACAATGGACACAAGCAGACTCTATAAGTAATGCTATTGACCGTGGTATTGCCAAAGCTGCCGTCATTATTCCCGCCAAATTTACCCGCGATATTCAAGCTCATAAAAATACCACAGTCCAGATATTAATTGATGCTACAGATGTTAATAATGCTCGTGTAATTAGAAATAGCATTCAAAATGTGAATAACTTTTTTATTCAAGAGCAAGGATTAGTCACTTTAACCAATACTATCAAACCGCAAATCCGCCTCTGGTTTAATCCCGGTCGTTTAGAATCACTATTTTTTGTGCCAGGAGTATATGGTGTAGTATTGTGGATTTATCCGTCTTTGTTGACCGCGATTGCAATGGTACGTGAAAAAGAAAGAGGTACAATTATCCAAGCCTATGCTTCTAGTATTAGTGCAGTTGAATTTCTCTTAGGCAAAGGATTAGCTTACCTGCTAATTGCAATTACGGAAGCAGTATTAGTCATAGTGATAGCATCACTAATCTTTCAAATTTCTCTAGTTGGAGACATCATTAATCTATCACTAGGAACTCTACTATTTCTTATAGATAGTGTGTTATTTGGTCTACTTTTGGGAATACGTAGCAGTGACCAAAACTCAGCCGTTCAAGGAGTTTCTTTAATAGGTTTTGTTACATCATTAATGCTCTCTGGTTTTATGTATCCTCTCAGTAATATCCCTTTCCCCATATCACTTGTACCTAACATTATTCCTGCACGCTACTACATGGAAATTACCCGTGATGCATTTGTACGAGGAATTGGTTGGAGAGGAACTTGGTTTAACTTATTAATGCTAGCTATATTTGGATTAATAATATTTAGAATCTGCCACAATATGTTGAAAAAAATGCAACTACCACAGTAGAAAATGTATGGTGTATTCAAGCAACGCTTAAGCACCACCATCATACGGTGCGTTAAGGCTAATTTCTCCTCTCTCTAGCGCTTAAATCCTGACATTATCGTAACACACCATACTCAGCTATTAACGGTTAATTATCTTGCAAAAATATGAAATTTATCCTCAGAATATTTGACAACATATTTTGGACATTAGTCAAAAAAGAAATTAGTCAAATTCGGCGCAATCGTGCCTTAATGGTTATGCTGATTATTCCACCAACTTTACAGCTAATCCTATATGGATTTGTTCTCAATCCGGATGTTAAACACTTAAAATTAGGTGTTGTTGACTATGCTAACGTAACCGAAAGTTGGGAACTATTGCAGGCTATCACAGCAAATCATACCTTTGATTTAGAATCTGTATTAATTAGTGAAAAAGAGTTAAGCAATCAGGTAGAAGAAGGAAAACTAGATGTAGGTTTAATCATCCCGCCAGATTTCTACCGTAATTTAGCAACAAAATCAGCACCAATACAAATATTTATTGATGGAGTTAACGCCAACACAGCTGGTATTGCCAACGGCTATATTAATCAAATTATCCAAAAATATAATCATCAACGAGTTAGTTATCAAACTAATCTCCCAGTCACACCTCAATTTGTCTTTCTTTACAATCCAGGACTTACAAGTAGTTGGTTTTTTATCCCAGGAGTGATGGGTTTAGTGATGACATTAATATCCACATCTGTTTCTGCAATTACAGTTGTTAAGGAAAAAGATGTCGGGACTCTTGAACAGTTACTCATGACTCCGGCGGCGAATTGGGAGATATTACTAGCCAAGATATTCCCATTAAGTGTCCTATTAATGGGAGATATTTTATTGGCTCTGACTTTAGGCAGAATAGTATTTAATATTCCCTTTAATGGCAATTTCTGGCTATTTTTGGTGGCATCTGGTTTGTATGTATTAGTAGGAATTAGTTTAGGAATTTTGCTAGCTACTGTCTCGCGTTCACAACAACAAGTAGTCCTAATTTCCTTTTTTATTAATATACCACTTATTCAAACATCAGGAGCGATCGCACCTATTGAAGCCATGCCCCCTTTGTTTCAATTTCTATCTTTATTAAATCCCCTCCGGCATTATATATTTATTGTGCGTGGCATTTTATTAAAAGGGGTTGGTTTGGATGTAATTGGGCTCAATATTTTAGCTTTAATAGGATTTGTATTAGTTTTTCTAACTGTTGGCATCAGCAAGTTTCGCCGACAGTTGCTTTAAGTGGGCTAAACTTTCAGATTTATTACTTGTGAAAAATCCGGACAAAAGAATTCGCGGTCTAAATACAATCGTTTCATTAAACGTATTAAAACGCCATTTACCCAATAGTAAAATTTCTCTTTCTATATCAGAAAGGTTGCTATTACTCATGTTTCTCCTCAAATCGTTAAGTTCTTATCCATTTCAACACCTCCGGGTCTTTCTCATAGCGGTAGGTAAAGCCATCTTTAGCAGTAATAGACTTGCCTTGGCTAGCCTTGCTTCTGACGGTATTAATACTAGAGTCTGATAATGCTTGCATTTCTTTATGAGAAAGCCCTACAATTTTGCCTATATCTGTCAATATTTCTGGTTTGGTTTTAGATTTATTATTGGGTGTAACATCTATTGTGGTTTTGGGCTTTTCAGGAGCGTTTATGCCAATTTGTTTTCCTTTTTGCAACCGATAATCTTGTACACGAAGAAGTTGCCAAGTTGAATCTTGTGACAATTCCAAAACCCATTGATGATAATTAAACAAACTTTCTCTATGTCCAACACTGATAAAAGTTGTTTTCGTTGATTGTAACTGTTGATATAAACTATCTTCATTGTTTAAATCTAAAGCACTCGTTGCTTCATCTAAGATAGTAAAACTGGGATGTATAATTAATAGCCGTGCAAAAGCGAGGCGTTGTTGTTCTCCTAACGATAGTATATTTTCCCAAGGAACTTCAGCATCAAAGCCATCTACGCGGGTAAGTAAGTGTTGTAGGTTAACTTGTTGCAAAATGTGTTCAAGTTCGCGATCGCTCATTTTCCTGTCTATGTGAGGATAGAGCAATTGTTCGCGCAAAGTCCCTAAAATAATATAAGGTCGTTGCGGTAAGAATAATACTTCTTTTAGAGGAGGACGAACTAGACGGCCAGTTCCCGCATTCCACAAACCAGCGATCGCTCTCAATAAAGAACTTTTACCCCTACCACTAGGGCCAACAATCAATAACCCTTCGCCTGGCTCAACAGCAAATGACAAATTTTCAACAATCACCTGTTCATAATTTGGCGTTTGTAAAGTGACATTCTCAAAAGCTAAACGTTCTTCTTCTATAATTTTAATAGTACTCGCGTTTTCTGGTTGTTTACTAGCAGCCTGTAGTGCATCTGAAAACTCTGCTAAACGCTTTATATAACCAGAAAATCGTCCTGAAATGCCAAACTCAGATATTAGTTCTCCCAGAGCATTAGAAAACATAAAGCAAGCAAAACTAGCTTGGTTAATTTGCCCATAATCAATTTTATCCTGAAGAAATAAAGGTGTAAGAATAAACATTGAGAATACGCTAATAGCAGACTGATATGCTCTGCCAAAAGCGTCTTGTCCCCTCTCTAAATTTAGCCTGCGTTCGGCAGTTTTTAAAACATTATTAAATCGACGCTGGATTATATTTAATTCTTCATCTTCTCCCTGAAAAAAAGCGATTGATTCAGCGTGATTACGAACATGAGTTAAGCAATAGGCAAAATCTGCTTTAAATGCAAGTTCTTCTTGGTTAACTTTATTTATTGCTTGATTCAAGTAAACTGCTATTAGATTACCTATAATTGTATAAATAACTAAATATATTGCAATTTGTGAAGAAACTATCCAGAGGATTATCAAAGCACTGGCCATTTCTAAAGATTTTTCTAGTAAAGAAGATGAGAATCTCACGCCAATACTAGTAATGGGTTCTATTTCTTGGGATAAGCGTTGATCTGGATTATCTATATCAGATTTAAAATTGATTTTATAATAAGCTTGATTGCTTAAATATTTTTCTAAAACATGAATATTTAGCCATTTATACCAGTCAAGAATTATTTTTCTTCTGACATATCTCAAAAGAGTTACTAACAAGACCATCCCGACAATAATGAGACTAGACAGCCATAAAGTACTATTATATTTATCAAGGTCTCTCTGTTCAATAACGATATCAATTACATAGCGATTCCAGTAACTATTTGCAGCATTTGCACCGACAATTACAACTATTAATAATACTAAGACAATGAGCATTCCCCATGAGCGAATTACATCTGAAAAGGCTCTTCCTTCTGCTTTTGTTGGATACCAATAAGGTTGAGCGACTACTTTCACATCCTGCCAAAATTGAATCAAGGCTGAAAAAGGATTTGTTGTGTTTTGCTCACGCACAGATGGAGTTTGCATATTCTAAAAATGTAGCCGTTACTAATTACACTAGGAATTTTCAAATGGCCTTTGAGAATCAAGTTAGACTCAAAGGCCATTTTTCCTTTTAGAGAATGCCTAAAAACTTTTATAGTGTTGTATTCGAGATTTGTAGATCCCCATAAATTCCCCTTTTTAAGGAGGAATTTAATTAAATTTTCCCCCTTTTAAGGGGAGCCAGCGCTGTGAGTGGGTTTCCCGACTTGTACCCTACGGGGAACCAAGCTACGCTGTCAGCATTAAAGCAGGATAGCAACTGGCGTGGGGCTTGAGGGATAAAATCGAATGCACTAGTAGTTCGTCAAGTGAAATTGGCGGGGTAAAGGGGAAGGGGTAAAGGGTTTAAATCCCTTACCCTTTTCCCCAGTCCTCACTTAGCATTTTTGGGTTGGCAGACTACTAGGTCAATGGTTCCTCATCAACAATTTCGACTGTTCTGGGAAAAGGGTCTTGGTCAGGCTCAGTAACGACTACTGGGCTAATATGATGTTTCAGTTTGAGTTTTAACTCATCTGAAATGGGCAATTCTTGAATTTCTTTGAGAAGAAATCTGATAGATTCAGTTTTGCTACGTTCTGTATAGATTAGCTTGAGAATGTTTTCAATTCCAAATCCCGCTATATATTCCCCTAGAATGGCTACCAGCCCAAGCAAGCCTAAACCTCCTAAGAGGCCTAAAGGCCCGCCCAGCGATGAAAGCATAGCGACAACGGCGGCGACATTACCTCCTGATGCACTCGTTGCGATCACGAAAAGTATACCAGGAAGGCCTAAACCAGAAATTTTTTTGACGAGTTCATCCATTGTACTTACCTACAATTTTTATAAAGTGAAAACATGACTAAGAAAGTCATTATTAATTTCTTTTGTGAAGAAATTAAAAATCTTGCATCTTGCACCAGTTAGTTGGTGCAAGATGTAAGAAATGTGAGTTAGCCCAACAAAAGACTACACAGTTCATCGATTTGTTGACTTTTGTTAGATATTAGTCGATGGGCTATAGCTTGTAACTGACGAGTATTTTGAAGTTTGGTATTATCTATTTCTTCTAATTCACTATCTAACAAGGTTTGAAAGCGATAATAAAAACTTTTAGCCTCTTTATCGCTAGGTTCAAACAACTGTTCTAATTCTCCAGCTACCACTTCACTACTACCATCAAACATAATATTTAAAAGCGGTCTTCCCCATTGCAAGAGTCCCCAATTTTTGACTTCTTTATAAGGGTAGACACTCGTCAGAGAACCTGTACCTAAAGAAACTACTAAAATATCTTCTGTATTGAGGACTTTTTGGGCTTTTCGTTTACTACTAATTTGTGCTTCTAAAATAGCTAAATGGGCTGGATTATTAGCAAATACTCCACCATCGATTAAAGTATAGGCGATGCCGCTATTATGGGGGTTTACAAGCCGATGAGGAGCAAAATAAGTCGGAGTGGCACTAGTTGCCAATGCCGCATCTAGGAGCGAAAAACTGCCACATAACTTCTGAAAATTCTTAGATTCTATTTGCTGTTTTTCTAGTTTGTTTGTAAAAAATATCGGAATTCGCTGCTCGATATCGTAACTCGTTACAAAAACTTCTTTAAGATTATTTTCTAGAAGAGCGTTACCAAAATATTGCCTGAAAATTTCTTCTTTGCTTTCGGAAGGATATTTTGGCTGGAGAAATATATCCTCTAATGGGCCAAGTAGTCTTTCAAACAACGGCTCATAAAATATTTCTACCCCATACTCAATAAATAGCTGTAGAAGAGCCTCAGCAGTGTATTCAGCTACTGGCAAGTTATCAGATGTATCGGGACTTAATCGGGGTTTAGTTAGTCCAAGTGCTAAAATTCCGCCACTGGAAGTGCCAGTAATTAAATCAAACAAACTGAATATAGGCTTTTGTGTCCGCCGTTCAATTTCTGCTAAGAGTAATGCAGGAATAATGCCCCGAATACCGCCTCCATCAATGGAAAGTATTTTATATTTGGGACGGGCTTTTGTATTCATGGTTTCTGGCGATTCCTCCTGAGTTAATATTTGTGCTTGTTGGATATTGACGGGATCTTCAGCTTGGTCTGTTTTGGTTTCTTCGTCATGTGGACTGAGAGCAATTGGGGTTGGAATAATCTCGGATTCTTCGGTGTTTGTTTCTGTCTGTTGAATTTCCTTTGCTTGGTCTTGGTCGTCGTTTACTAACGATACCGTTGCTGCTAATAAACTTGTGGTTAGTGGTGAGATATTTTCTTCAGGAATAACTGCTGTCTCAGTTTGGATCTCTTCTTTTATATCTTCTTGATTGGATGATTCTGCTGCAAATGGAACTGGATTTGATGATTGTGTTGCGAATGGAATTTCTGCTAAAGTCCAAATAGGATTACCACGAAAATTTCCTTGATAAGACTTTCCAGTTTGGTTTTTTACAGTTGTACCTTGTCCTTCGTCTAATTTCCAGTAAGCCACCAATCCTGATTCATCTCCGACTATTAGCCCACAACGATGAGTCTGGATTTGTACTTGAGTACAGGGATAATTCCAAACGCTAATATTTGCTAATTGTCCTTTGAAATAGACCTGTTTGTGTAACGTTGCTCCCAAAGTTATAGAACTTGTTGCTTTGTTCAAAGATGAACCTCTAAGAGAATCTTTGTATTCATGCTCGTCAAGATATACGGTTAGCTGACCACTATTAAAAACAATAGCAAAGAAGTGCCATTGCCCTATAGTTAGTTCTCCTTGTCCAAAGGTTTTGATACCCTTGCTAACACTTTCATCAATGTAGACATCTAGGCTTCCTGTTTCACTGATGCCGAATTCAAAGTTATCGCTGTATCTCTCTGAAGAACGGGCAAAAAATACATTGCGCGTCCCGTAGCTAGTGGCTTTATTTGTTAGTTCATGTGGATTTACCCATCCTGAAACCGTAAAAGCTGAACTCCCTTGAGCGAAAACACCGCCAATATCGTTTCTGCCAAAATCTATATAATCCTTTTCCCCATCAAATGTCAAAACTGTTTGTGTATTTACTAGGTTTATCACAAGGATCTAATCTCCAAATATCAATAATTTCGTAATTTTAAATAAGGAATTTAAGATTAATAAACTTAATAGTGAAATCTCACTAACACTTTTCAAAATAGAAGACAATACAAATATACAAGGCTCATCCCCTAATTTTTATTAGTCAGTAATACTTCTGCGATCGCCTGCGAAATGGGGTAGTGTGGTGAATATATCTCCAGCCAAAAAAATTCCCCGACTGGGTTAACTTCGAGGAATACATGGCGACCATCGGGGGTGACAATAATATCAATTGCTCCATAGTTTAAGCCAAAATAAGCCATCAGCTTGAGCAGTTTTTTCTCAATATCTTCTGGCAAGTCGTAAGGTTGCCAATTTTTAACTAAAGCTCTCCCCTCTTTGCGCCAGTCGTAAGTAGATCCTTCTAAGCTTTGAGAATCTACTGCGGCAGTAAATACGCGGTGTCCAACAATAGTTGTCCGCAACTCCAGCGCCTTGGGCACATTTTCTTGAAAGGTCATTGGACAAAAACACAGTCCTTCCATATTCTCCAGATCGTCATTTGTAACTGGAGTGGTAAACACAACATTTTCTCGCCCGCGATCGTCATAAATAGCAAAGGAAGAAAGCATCTTGGTAACTATACCTTGGCTACACTCTTGAGCAAATTGCTTGACTGCTTCTGGATTGTTTGAAGTCAGGGTACGTGGAGTTACAAGACCAATTTCTCGTGCAACTTGCAATTGTAGTTGCTTATTATTAGCCCGATCCACATTGGACATTTGATCGAAGTGGAATCCCTGAAGGCTGGCAATCATTCCCCTGACTGTGGCGCGACATTCATTAATTGACGCATCTCTATATTGCTTATTCATTGAGTCGGGGATTTTTTGTCCGTAGCGCATTCGCCGATACCAAACTGAGGAAACCTCACTCAAATCTAGCTTCTGTTCGCCATCAGTAATAATTACCCGTTCAGTATCACCGGAGTAAATATCTAGCTTGACTTCAGTGGGATATCTGTCTGTGTCAAACCGAAATGCTTTTTCTCCTCTAGCCTCAATTTCGTTGATGACTAGAGGAATGCTTTCGTTGTCTTTACTAAACGTGACTATTAATACGGTCATAAAAAGTATTAATTATGAAGTATGTAGACACCCTTTGGGTGGCTTGCCGCAGGCTAATATCAAATATTAAATTTTTGATCGTTCAATTCTTTGTTTGAAGTAGCGCATCTGCGATCGCACTTGCAATGGGTAAGTTTAAATCCTTTTCTAGCATTCCCCACTCCCCCAGAGGGTTGATTTCCAAAAAGACGTATTCCCCTGATGGTGTGACGATGAAATCTAACGCTCCAAACAACAGCCCAAATTTTCCCATAAAGGCTTTGAGACAACTAACTACTTCATCAGGAAGTTGGTGGTGTTGCCATGCGCCAACCTCAACACCAGGTTTACGCCAATCAACTTTGGCTGCTGCATACATATCTGCATTTAGCGCCCCCACAAATACATTCCCATTCACATACACCACCCGTAATTCATGTTGCTTTGGAATTTGCTCTTGAAAAACCATTGGGCAATAGCGCAGTGACTCGGCATCTTGTAAGTCTTCTTCCTTGACGATGCTGGTGTACAGAAAAAACGAAGAGTTAGCTTCCATACTGCGGGAAAGAGCAGTTAAAAGCTTGCTTACCATTTTGCCGTTGACTTGCCCGAAAAACTCTCGTGCTGCTTGGGCTTTGTTGGTAACAAGAGTCTGGGGAATAACAAAACCTACTTCAGACGCAATCCGTAGTTGACGCAGCTTGTTACTTGCATAATTTATCTGCTCTAAATTATCTACCCAACAAGCTCCCTTGAGACTGTCCCAAAAACCATCTAAAGTTGCTTGTGATTCTCTAACGCAAGCTTCTCGGAACTTTGGCGCTAATTCTTGACTCAGTTCTGGTTCCCAAATACGGCGCATCCATACAGCCCGCACCTGCTCTGTGCTGATAGAGTGGTTGTTAAATTCTATAGTGTGGTGGCTTTTAGACTTATCAAAATGTGCGGTTAATTGCACTTCTAGAGGAAATTTATCAGTATCTAGACGAAATGGTTGCACCCCTTTTTTTGATAAGGCTTCTGCCACTCTATCTATTGTGAAGAAATCACCACTGTGGGTGATTAATAAAACAACATCACGAGACAGGTGCATAAAATATATTGTTTTGATAATTTTAGGAGGTAGCTATTGAGGAATAGCAAAAAAATGCTTTCTATAACCCAAAAGTTTTTAAAAATTTAGGAGCTAAAAAAAGCAATTACCTCCATGTTATGGATAAGGTAACATAAGAGCGATCGCCTGCGGCGGGCGCTTTGCGCCATCGCATCTCTAAGAATAGTTTTCAGTTATTTGATAACTGCTATTCCATTAAACTATGATGAAGCCAGTTACAAGGCATCTTTCCGATCAAAAAGGTACTTTCAGATGTAGAAGAGTAAATAAATTATCTATCTTCCAAATCTGAAGGATACTTGTAAGTCCAAGGAACCTCTGTTCCTTCAGTAGCTTGCTCTTCCAAGAAACGCGCAAAAAATGGTATTGCTACGACATCCACTGTTTTGACTGTGTTTGTAGGCATAGAATTTCCCTTAAAGTAAATTGCCTTTTCAAGTAAAAATATATCATTAATTAAATATAATTTCAAGGTCAGTTAAGACAGTTAAGAAGTAATTGCTCTAAGGTAGTTAGGAAAGTTAAGAAAGTTACGAAAGTTAAGAAAAAATTATTTAATAATTATCAAGTTAAGTAATCAATATCATAGTAATTTTATTTGATTATTGAACAAGTAGGGATGGATTCGCCGAGATCATAATTAGTAATTAATAGCATTTTTAAACCCGCTCCTACTCTTGGCTATTTCCTTTGCTGTTAACTTCTTTCATACATAATTATATTTAATAATAAACCAGATTCCTATACACACCAGTCATAAGTCATTAGTGAACAACAAAAACCCCAATTTTTAAAAAGTCGGGGTTCTGAGCAAGGACGATTTTTACAAATCAAAATAGAAAACTATTCTTTCACAGGTGATAATTCAACAGACTGAGCAAATTGTCTAACCGCTAAACTCTCAGCCATTTCAACACACTTGAGTTCTTGTCATAGCGGTACGTCAAGCCATCTCTAGTAGTAATAGAATCTCCTTTGCTTGCCTTACTTCTAATAGTGCTAATGGAATAGTTAGTTAATTCACTTATTTCCTTATGAGTGAGCTTTTCACTTGTGATTGTTTCTGTCAATATTTGAGATTGATTTTGCGACTCATTATTAGGCGCGCTTTGGATATTTATTGCTTTTTGATTTCGATAATCCTGCACAGTCACAAGTTGCCAACTGGAATCTTGTGAAAGTTCCAAAACCCATTGATGATAATCAAACAGGCTTTCCCGATGCCCAACACTGATAAATGTTGTTTTCGTCGATTGTAACTTTTGATATAAACTTCCTTCATTTTGCAAATCTAAAGCACTCGTTGCTTCATCCAATATAGTAAAGCTAGGATGAGTAATTAATAGTCGTGCAAAAGCCAAGCGTTGTTGTTCTCCTATCGATAATATATTCTCCCAAGGAACTTCTGTATCAAAGCCATCGACTCGACTCAGTAAGTTTTGTAGGTTGACCTGTTGCAAAACTTCTTTGAGTTCTGCATCAGTCATTTGACGACTGGTATTAGGATAGAGCAATTGTTCGCGCAAAGTTCCCAAAATTATGTAAGGACGTTGGGGTAAAAATAAAACTTCTTCTAACGGAGGTCGCACTAAACGGCCAGTTCCCGCATTCCACAAACCAGCGATCGCCCGCAATAAAGAACTTTTACCTCGACCACTTGGCCCAACAATCAATAAACCTTCTCCCGGTTGAACAGACAAGGACAAGTCTTCAACGATTACCTGTTCATAGTTAGGCGTTTGTAAGGTAACATTCTCAAAAGCAAGATGGTTTTCTTCTGCTATTTTAAGGGTGCTTACATTCTCCGGTTGTTTGGTAACATCTTCTAACGCACTTGAAAACTCAGCTAAACGCTCAACGTAACTCGAAAAATTTCCAGAACTGCCAAATGCAGTTATTAGTTCTCCCAAAGCAGTAGCAAACATAAAGCTAGCTACACTAGCTTGTCCAACTTGTCCGAAATCAATTTCACCTTTAATATATAAAGGCGCAAGTATGAATAGCATAAAAAGTTCGATAGCAACCTGATATGCTCTGTTAAAAATGTCTCTATTTCTCTCCCAATCAATCTTGCGTTTAATGTTGGCTATCAACTTACTAAATCGACGCTCAATTATATTTAATTCTTGTTTTTCTCCTCTAAAAAAAGCTATCGATTCTGCGTGATTGCGAACATGAGTTAGGCAGTAATTGTAGTCAGCTTTAGATTCAATTTCCGCTTGATTAATACTATTTAATTCTTGATTTAAGTAGACAGCTATAAAATTACCCATAATCGTATAAATAATCAGAGCAATAGCAATCTGTTGGGAAATTGACCAGATAATTATTGCAAAAGTTATCATTTCCAGTACTTTTTCTAGGAAAGTAGCTGAAAAATTGAGGGCGTTACTGGTAATTGGTTCAATTTCTTGGGATAAGCGTTGATCTGGGTTATCAATATCAGTTTTAAAATTAATTTTATAATAAGCACGATTGCTTAAATATTTATCTAAAATTTGATTATTAAGCCATTTGTACCAATCAAGAGCGATTTGTTTTCTAACAAATCTAGAAAATCCTAATAAAAGCGTTACCAAGACAAGTCCAGCAGCATAAAAGTATATAATATTAATAAATTTAGAATAATCTTTTTCTTGAAGTATGATATCAACTATGTAGCGATTAATAAAACTATTAAAAGCAGTTACACCTACAAATGCGATGATTAGTAATATTAGGAGAATAAGCATTCCCCATGCGCGAATTACGTCTGAGAATGCTCTTTGTCCTGGCTTTGTTGGATACCAGTAAGGCCCAGCGATCGCTTTGGCATTTTCCCAGAATTGGATAAAATCTGAAAAAACATTCTTTGAGGGTTGAGCTTGAACAACTTGGGTTGGCATATTTGAGAAATAAATTAAAATCTTTTATCAACTTTAATACTTTTTAGTGTTGAATAATCAGTCATAAGTACCGAATGAGTAACCCCAATCAGCGCTAATTTTTAACTGATATTACCTAATTGTTGAGTGCGGCTCAAAGCGGCAAGCACTGCATTAGAAATAACAGTTCGCATACCACCTTTTTCTAACTCGTAAAGACCAGCAGCAGTCACTCCCCCAGGACTTGTTACCTTGTTTCGTAAAACTGCTGGATGTTCATGAGTCTGAAACATCAGTTCTACACTACCAGCAATCGTATGCAATGTTAGTTCTTGAGCTTGTGTCCGAGTTAAACCCATCTGAACACCAGCATCAATCATCGCTTCGATGTACAGAAACACAAATCCAGTCCCAGCGCTACTCAACGCCGTTGCCATATCAAGGTAATGTTCATTTTGGGTAGCAAATTCCTTACCTAATGCTTGTAAAATTATTTGGGTATGCGATCGCTGTATCTCTGTCACACTTGATGATGCACTCCACACTGTAGTCCCATGACCAACTTGTACTGCAATATTGGGCATTGTACGGACAACAGCAGGATGATTCAACCCTTGGCACAGAGATGAAATATTCGCTCCACTCACAATACTAATTACTAAAGCATTAGGTGGAATTTTATCCTTAAGCATACCTAGAACCTCTGCCAAAACCTGCGGCTTAACCGCCAATATCACAATAAATGCGCCAAGAACCGCTTCTATATTGGAGGTTGTAGTACGTACTCCATATTCCCTTTCTAAATGAAGACATCGTGCAGAAACTGGATCGCTGACTATAATTAGATCGGCTTTTGGAACAATTTTCGTTGATAACAATCTACTAATTATCATTTCGCCCATCGTGCCACCACCGATAAAGGCAATTTGTAAATCTTCGAGCATATCTTCTCCCTATTATCTAAGTCGTTTGATATATTGGCATTAAGATAGATTAGGTTGAATCACAGCTTTTAATACAGAGCCTTGCTCTACATCTGCCAGCGCTTGATTAATTTCTTGTAGTGTATATGAACGACTAATTATGCTTGACCAAGCAATATTTTTACTGGAATCACTATGACGTTTTAGTAATTCAATCATTCTATAAAAATGGCTGAAATCAATTCCCCAAGTCCCGCGAATATCAATATGTTTTAGATTAATCTCTAAGTGTGGATTGATGAGAATTTCACCCGTGTTTGTGTAATGCCCGACAATAACATAGCGACCTCCATTTCTGGTCATATTTAAGCCCTCTTTGACAGCAATAGGAATGCCTGTGGCTTCAATAGTGACATCAGCACCGTGTCCGTTAGTTAATTCCAAAACTCGCTCAATATGTTGTCGTGGATCATCAGCCCTAATTGCAAGGGTTTCATCTACACCGAAGGATTTTGCAACTACTAATCGGCTCTCAAATTTATCAATTACAATTACTTTGCCTGCACCTGAGAGCAAAGCTAGAATTGCCGCACTCAAACCCACAGGCCCGCAACCCTGCACCACGACGACATCACCAATTTGAATCTGCGCTCGGTCAATAGCGTGTAATGCAGTTGGCAAAGCGCATCCGCCAGCAATGAATTGCTTTGGTGAGACTTCTTCGGGTAAAGTGAGAACTTTAACTCCTGGTTTGAGGTAAATTAATTCAGACCAACCACCCAGCAACCCATCTTTGGCTGAGTAGGTGACACCATAAACTTTGCGTTGGGGACAGCGAGTGGATGCTTTGGCTACTAGACAATACCAGCAGTTGTAACAGGTTTCATGGACATCTAAAAAAGTAGCGATCGCTCCAGGCTGAATTAATTTACCATTGACATCACTAACTGCTCCACCTGTTTCCACCACACGACCAACTGAGAAGTGTCCAGGGATGATGGGATACGGTACTCCCTCTAAACGCCCATGTAGTAAATGTACATCAGTTCCACAAACCTCAGAATATAAGGTTTCAAGAATGATTCCACCCTTTTCCAGAATCGGCTCTGGTAATTGTTGGACTTCAACTGGTTGATTAGGTGCAGTCATTACAGCTGCTAAGGGCATGAATTACTCCTCACTATATTTACCAAATTGCTTCCTGCTGCTCACATTCAAGACCACAAAATAATTTCACCGTTAGGTAGTAATCCGATCGCAGAGGTGAAAGTCACACGTTGTCCATCCATTGGTTCAACAGTGTGATAGTTGCGTGTATTGAAAATGAACACATCTCCTACATAAGGTTGGAAGGCGATCGCGTCTGCATCTGCAATTACTGTATCACCATAGCCGTAGGAATCGAGTTTATATTGCTCATCTCCTGGTTGCCACTGGCGATCGTAAATGCGTGTTTGACCATGATTGCTTGGAGAAAATTTCAAGTACAAATTCCAAGAAAGTTGATAAATAACTGTACCAATTTCCCATTTTGATTGTTCTAACGGAGCATAATCAATATGAAGTTGAGTACCCTGCTCTATTTTTCTGATCAGTCCTGCATAATAACTACCATAGAGTGGTTCCGAAGCAATTCGTACAGTCGCACCTGTACACTCTCGAATTTTCACCATTAAGCGTTCTAATGGATTAAAAGAGGCTGCCATAATGCAGTTTCTTAATTTAGTTGTGCGTTCTACTGCTTGAAAATAAGCTGCTTTACTAATGCGATTATATTCAAACACTGTGATACCAATTCGCTCAATCTTGGGATTCACATTTTGATAGCAATCAAAGTTTAATAATTCAGCTTGATTGACTAACATCTCACACTCTTGGGGTGTAGCAAATTCTTTTAGCCGAATTAAAGGAATTCGGTTTTCCAACAGCATTCTTAAAGACTCTGTAGTTAAGGGATACTCTTTCTTTTTGTCCCAAACCTTGGATTTAATCTGGTTAGAAGTAGCAGTCATAATACAATTCCTTACATTTAAATTTTAACTCAAATGAACTCACTTAATATCTACAGGATGCGGGTTAGATAAGAACTTGATAGGCCGAATCTGATTATCAAAATCAGGTTTATATTCATCACCTATAACTTCTTGCGCTTGCTCAATGCAAGCTTTCAACTGTTCTGCTAATACCTGAACGTTGGGCAGATTCATCATCGTCACATGATTACCTGGGACAAAATGGACATTCACTGGTTCGGCAGAAAATTTGCTCCAGCCCCAGTGCAAATCCTGCAAAATCTCAGAAAGTACTTCACTATTAGATTCATCAACCTTGACGACATTCTCCTTGGCGCGTAAGAGAGTAATTTTGGTTGGATAAATCTCTTGTGGTACATAATTAACTACAGCGTTAGCTTTGAGCAGTTGCACCATATTATTAAGCTGCGTAATTTCATCATCAGGAGGTAAGATATCAGCATTTTTTAACCTTTCTAGAACGTATTTCAACTGATCTTCCCAAACCATAGATTGAAGAGTCTCGACAGAACAATCCATGTTTTTGCCGTAAACAACTTCGATTGTGTCTGCTAATTCAGCCAACCATTTAGTGTTATCCAAATCAAAAGCTGATGGATTTTTCTGATGAAATGGTGCTGTAGTATCAAGAATGGCAACTAAAGCAACCTTATGACCTTTACGAAGTAACTGCTGCGCCATTTCAAAGGCTAATTTACCGCCAAAAGAATGCCCTGCTAAAAAATACGGCCCCTTTGGTTGAACAACTAAGAGTTCTTGAATATAACGGGCGGCTACATCCTCAACTTGGGTAATTAGTTCTTCTCCTTCACCAGGAGCAATTGCTTGGAAACTGTAAAATGGTTGGTCTGAACCCAGACAACGGGCTAAATCATACAAGTAAAAGGGATAGCCCGCAGCCCCTGGAAGACAAAACAAAGGTGGCTTAGAACCGTGCGGCTGAAGTATTACCAAGGGAGATCCACTCTTAGAATCTGAATCGAATGGTACAATAGTTGCCAATTGTTCAATAGTCGGATTTTGGTAAAGGCTGGCGATCGCAATATCTTTACCAAACTGCTGTTTAATTTGAGCCATTAAGTAAGGAGTTAAAAGAGAGTGACCACCGAGGTCAAAAAAGTTATCTTTTACTCCCACTTTGTCAACTTTCAAAATTCTTGACCAGATTTGCGTTAGTTCCAGTTCTACTTGGTTGCGTGGAGCAACATATTTGTCTGAATTACTGCTGTGTAAATCTGGTGCAGGCAATGCACGGCGGTCTACTTTGCCGCTAGGAGTTAGTGGCATTGATTCCAACATTACAAAAGCGCTTGGCACCATGTAGTCTGGTAGCTTTGCTTTCAGGAATTGCCGCAGTTCATTGATTGTGGGTGTACAGTTCTGATGTGCTACCACGTAGGCAACTAGGCGTTTATCACCCGGAGTATCTTCGCGGGCAATGATACAACATCCCTCCACATCTCCATGCTGGCTCAGTACTGCTTCAACTTCTCCTAATTCAATGCGGAAACCTCGCACCTTAACCTGATTGTCAATGCGCCCCAGGTATTCGATGTTGCCATCTGGTAAATAGCGGGCTAAATCCCCTGTTTTGTAGAGGCGATCAGAATTAAAGGTTTCCCCTCTGCTCCCCTGCTCCCCTGCTCCTCTGCTTCTTTTGAAGGGATTGGAGATAAATCTCTCTTGTGTTAACTCTGGCCGGTTGAGATAGCCTCGCGCCAAAGAGACACCACCAATGTGCAATTCTCCTGCTACACCCACGGGTACAGGCTGTAGGTACTTATCCAGGATGTAAATTTGCGTGTTAGCAATGGGACGACCAATCGGAGGCAGTAGCGGCCAAGCCTTTACTGAGTTATTCAGAGTAAAAGTGATGATTACATGGCTCTCCGATGGCCCGTAATGATTGTGCAAAGTACAATCATTTAATTTGCTTAACCATTGAGAAATCGCCGGAGTCATCTGCAACTGTTCCCCAGCAGTAATGATTTCCCGCAGATGACTATTAACTAATTCACTACCAACAGCGACTTCAGCTAGTTGCTGTAAGGCAACAAAGGGAACAAACAGTCTCTCAACAGCTTTTTCTTGGAGAAAACCTAACAAAGCTGAGGTATCTCGGCGCAATTCCTCCGTAATTAAGAACAATGTGCCTCCCGAAAACCAGGTAGAAAACATTTCTTGGAAGGAGACATCAAAGCTAATAGGAGCAAATTGCAGCGTTTTTGCTCCAGTGGAAATTGTATTATTTTGCAGTTGCCACAGAATCAGATTGCAAAGAGCAAGCTGATTCAAGGCTACACCTTTAGGCTTACCTGTAGAACCAGAGGTATAAATTACATAAGCTAAGTTATTAGTTTGTACACCAGAGATAAGATTGTCCTGACTCAACTGAGAAATCATCTGCCAGTCAGTATCCAAAAAGACTTGGCTTGCTTGATGCTGAGGTAATCTGTCGAGGAGTGAATGTTGGGTTAGCAACACTGAAACTTGAGCATCTTCTAACATGAAAGCCAAACGCTCTTGAGGGTAGTTTGGATCGAGTGGCACATAAGCTCCACCAGCTTTGAGAATGCCAAGTAGTCCTACTACCATCTGTAGCGATCGCTCTACACAAATGCCTACTAGCACATCTGCGGTTACTCCTAAAGACTTCAGGTAGTGCGCCAACTGGTTAGCACGGCAGTTTAACTGCTGGTAAGTGAGTTGTTGATTTACTCTCCGAGAAGCCTCGCTGCGCTCGTCTACAAACTCCACCGCCACTGCATTGGGTGTACGCTCTACTTGTTCCTCAAACAACTGATGGATAGATTGATCACGGGGATAATCCGTCAGAGTATTGTTCCATTCAACTAATAACTGCTGTTGCTCTGTCTGTGATAGCAGAGGCAATTGTGAAATCCGCTCCTCTGGGTTAGCAACAATTCCAGAGAGCAATGTCACAAAATGTCCAGTCATCCGTTCAATTGTGCTGGCATCAAATAAGTCAGTGTTATATTCCCATACACCCGCCAGTCCATTACCAGTGTTTTGTATTGATAAAAACAAATCAAACTTGGCAGTTGCGCTTTCTACTGGCAAAGAACTGATAGTTAAATCAGCAAGCTCTATCTCAGACATAGGCACATTCTGGAGGGTAAACATGACTTGGAAAAGTGGTGTATGACTGAGATCCCGATCTGGCTGCAATACTTCTACCAGCATTTCAAAAGGTAAGTCTTGATGAGCATAAGCATCCATTGCCATCAATCGAACGCGACCAAGTAATTCGTTAAAGCTGCGATCGCCTGATAAGTCAGCACGTAACACTAAAGTATTGACAAAAAAGCCAATTAACCCTTCAATTTCATTACGATTACGGTTTGCAATTGGCGAACCCACCAAAATATCTTCCGTACCTGTGTAGCGGTAAAGCAGGGTGTCAAACGCTGCCAACAACGTCATAAAGAGAGTACAACCTTGCTCCTGGCTCAGTTTTGTCAGCTTATTGCTTAACTCAACTGAGAGTGCAAACTCTTGATGTCCACCAGCGAAAGTCTGCACAGATCCTCTGGGTCGGTCTGTTGGTAGGGACAACAAGGCTGGTGCAGCTTTTAGTTGTTGTTGCCAGTAACTTAGTTGAGTTTGCAGTACCAAGCCTTGCAACCAATTTCTTTGCCAGATAGCAAAATCTGCGTACTGAATCGACAGTGGTGTTAAAGGCGACGGCTCACCTTGAGAGTAAGCGTTGTATAGTGCTGCTAGTTCTTGGATAAACACACCCATTGACCAGGCATCAGAGACAATATGGTGCATACATACACTCAAAACGTGTTCTGTCTCGGACAGCACAATTAATGTTGCCCTAACTAATGCTTGGTTTGCTAAGTCAAACGGTTGATTAGCTTGTTGTTGCGCTAATTGCTGTGTAGCAATTTCTTGTTCAGTTGTTGATAAATGCTTCAAGTCAACAACTGAAACTGTCCAATTCGTTTGTGTTTGAATAAGTTGAGAAGGTTTGCCATCAACTATCACAAAGTTGGTGCGTAAGGCTTCGTGGCGATTAATGATTTCATACAAGCTTTGTTCTAAGGCAACTTGATTAAGAGTTCCGACTAGATGCAAAGCCATAGGAATGTTGTATATGGCGCTGTTCGGCTCGAACTGGTCTAAAAACCAAAGACGCTGTTGAGCATAAGACAGTGGTAATTCTGCATTCTTTACCCTTGGTAAGATGGGTGGAGAAACCAATTCTAAGTCTTGTTGCTGCAATTGCTCAATCGAACGCGCCAATTCGGCAACTGTTTTTCTGGCAAAGAACTCACGCAATGGTAGTTCCACTTTGAAAATGTTGCGGATACGTGAAACTAGTTGCGTTGCTAGTAGTGAGTGTCCCCCAAGTTCAAAGAAGTTATCATATATGCCTACTTGGTCTACTTTCAGCGCTTGTGTCCAAATTTGCGTCAGCATTTCTTCAATCGGAGTGCGCGGGGCGACAAAACTTATTTCCAGTCCCTCACGAGAGTCTGGCGCTCTCAATGCGCGACGGTCTACCTTGCCGTTGGGAGTCAGAGGTAAAGACTCTAGCATCACAAAAGCATGAGGTATCATATATTGTGGCAGTTGACTAGAAAGAAACGATCGCAACTGGCTGATTGTAGGTGGATGCTGTTTATGTCCTACCACGTAGGCGACTAAGCGTTTATCACCAGGATTATCTTGACGAGCAATAACACAAGCTGTCTGCACATCGCTATGTTGGTTCAGTAATTCTTCAATTTCTCCTAACTCGATACGGAAGCCGCGGATTTTTACCTGATTGTCGATGCGTCCCAGGTATTCAATGTTTCCATCTGGTAAATAGCGTGCTAAATCTCCGGTTTTATAAAGTCGGGGACTGGGGACTGGGGATTGGGAATTAGGAAGAATTTCTGCTCCTCTGCCCCCCTGCTCTCCTGCTCCCTTAAAAGGGTTGGGAATAAATTTTTCTTTTGTCAACTCTGGACGATTAAGGTAGCCTCGTGCCAACCCCAAACCACCAATATGCAATTCACCTGGTACACCAATCGGTACTGGTTGCAGATATTCATCTAAAATATAAACTTGGAGGTTGGCGATCGCCTTACCAATAGATATTTTATTGTCATCTTCAGTGCATTTTGCGATTGTGGCACAGACACTAGCTTCTGTTGGTCCGTAGGCATTGAAGAAGTTTCTGCCAGCAGACCATTGTCTGATTAATTCAGATGAACTTGCTTCTCCCGCTACAATTATTGTTTGCAGTGCCAACAGTTCCGACCCAGGCATAACTGCTAACGCCGATGGTGGTAGGGTGATATGGGTAATGCTGCGATCGCTCAATTGCTCAATTAATGGCTTCCCTGGTAGTAGAGAGTCTTTTGTTCCCAGATACAGCGTTGCACCTGAACCCAAAGCCATCAAAATTTCTGAGATGGAAGCATCAAAACTGAAGGAGGCAAACTGGAGAACGCGACTATCCGAAGTCAAGCCAAAAGTTTGAATCTGAGCTTGAGCTAAGTTACATAATCCCTTATGCTCAACCATGACACCTTTAGGTTTACCTGTTGAACCAGAAGTGTAAATCAGATTAGCTAGATGAAAAGCTTTGACTTCAGTTGTTGGATTATCTTGATTCTTTTGGGGAATTTGTTCCCAAGCTTCATCTAAACAGATAAGTTTTGCTTGATGCTCAGGAAGTCTGTCAATAAGTCGCTGTTGAGTCAACAGTATAGAAACTTGAGCATCTTCTAACATGAAAGCCAAACGCTCAGTAGGATACTCTGGATCAAGTGGTAGGTATGCTCCGCCTGCCTTGAGAATCCCTAACAGTCCCACGACCATATCTATTGAGCGTTCCACACAAATACCCACCAGCGTATCTGGTTTTATACCCAAAGACTGCAAGTAATGAGCTAAATGATTAGCGCAACAATTCAATTGGCGGTAAGTCAGTTGTTGATTTTCAAATACTACAGCTATAGCATCAGGTGTAAGCTCTACCTGCTCCTCAAACAACTGATGAATACACTTATCAACAGGATAATCTGCTTGAGTATCGTTCCATTCAACTAATAACTGCTGTTGCTCTGTCTGTGACAGCAAAGGCAATTGCGAAATCCGTTCCTCTGGGTTAGCAATAATACCTGAGAGCAATGTCACAAAATGCCCACTCATCCGCTCAATTGTGCTGGCATCAAATAAGTCAGTGTTATATTCCCATATCCCCACTAGTCCAGCAGCTGAGTTGTGCATTGATAAAGTTAAATCAAACTTAGCAATTGTGCTGTGGGCGCTCAATGAACTGATAGTTAAGCCAGCAAGTTCTACTCCAGACATGGGCGTATTCTGAAGGACAAACATCACCTGGAATAGTGGCGGATGGCTGAGATCCCGTTCTGGTTGTAATGCCTCAACTAGCATTTCAAATGGCAACTCTTGATGAGAGTATGCTCCTAAAGCTACTTGCCGAACGCGAGAAAGTAATTCGCTAAAACTGGGGTTGCCTGATAAGTCAGTACGCAATACTAAAGTATTGACAAAAAAGCCAATTAACCCTTCAATTTCACTGTGTTCGCGGTTTGCGATCGCAGACCCTACCAAAATGTCTAATTGTCCTGTGTAGCGGTAAAGTAGGGTATCAAAGGCTGCCAATAACGTCATGAACAAAGTCACCCCTTGTTTCTGGCTCAGTTGTGTCAGCTGATTACTTAACTCAACTGAGAGGGCAAACTCTTGAATTGCGCCAGCGAAAGTCTGTACAGCAGGTCTTGGTCGGTCTGTAGGTAGGGACAACAAGGCTGGTGCATCTTTTAGTTGTTGTTGCCAGTACGAGATTTGATTTTGTAGTACCTCCCCTTGCAACCACTCTCTTTGCCAAATGCCAAAATCTACGTACTGAATCGGTAGTGGTGTTAAAGGTGACGGCTCACCTTGAGAATAAGCATTGTATAGTGCTGCTAGTTCTTGGACAAATACACCCAATGACCAGGCATCAGAGACAATATGGTGCATACACAGTAACAATATGTGTTCTGTCTTAGACAGCACAATTAATGTCGCCCTGATTAATGCTCCCTCTGCCAAGTCAAAAGGCTGAATCGCTTGTTGTTGCGCTAATTGCTGTGTAGCGATTTCTTGTTCGCTTGGTGGCAGATATTCGCACTCAACAACTGAAACTGTCCAATTAATTTGTGTTTGAATGATTTGAGAAGGTTTTCCATCAACCGTAATGAAATTAGTGCGTAACGCTTCATGGCGATCGATAATTTCTTGAAAGCTTTGTTCTAAGGCAGCCCGATTGAGATTTCCCACTAGACGCAAAGCTAAAGGGATGTTGTATATAGCACTGTTCGGCTCTAACTGGTCTAAAAACCACAAACGCTGTTGAGCATAAGATAGGGGTAATTCTTCAGTCATCATCTTTTGCTCCTTGGTAGAATGCGTGGAACAGTTAGGTCTAAGTTTTGTTGCTGTAACTTGCCGATTAATGGCGCTAATTCAACGATGGTCGGGGCATTAAACAATTCGTGTAAAGGGAGTTGGACTTTAAAGCGATCGCGGATGCGTGAAAGTACTTGTGTTGCTAGTAGCGAGTGTCCCCCAAGTTCAAAGAAGTTATCGTGTATGCCTACTTGCTCTACTTTCAGCACTTGTGACCAAATTTGTGCCAGTATTTCTTCAATCGGAGTGCGCGGGGCTACATATTTTTCTGTGCCTTCACTATGTAAATCTGGTGCAGGTAGGGCGCGACGGTCTACTTTGCCGTTGGGAGTGAGTGGCATTGATTCCAACATCACAAAAGCGTTTGGCACCATGTAGTCTGGTAGCTTTGCTTTCAGAAATTGCCGTAGTTCATTGATTGTAGGTGTACAGTGCTGATGCAGAACCACGTAGGCAACTAAGCGTTTATCACCTGGGGTATCTTCACGGGCAGTGACTACAGATGCCTGCACATCATCATGTTGGTTGAGTAATGCCTCAATTTCTCCCAACTCGATGCGGAAACCGCGAATTTTTATTTGGTTGTCAATGCGTCCCAGGTATTCAAGATTACCATCAGGCAACCATCTGGCTAAATCGCCAGTTTTGTAGATTCGTTCTTTTTTACCAAATAAATCGAGTTCGATGAATTTTTCAGCTGTGAGTTCGGGACGGTTGAGATAGCCACGGGCTAAACCAGCACCTGCAATACAAAGTTCCCCAGGAATGCCGACAGGTAGGAGTTGGTTTTGGTTGTCTAAAATGTAAATACGTACATTGGCAATTGGCTGTCCGATTAATAAATCACTCGCCAGATCCCTTTTTCCAGTTGCTTCGTAGACACAACACCCGACAACCGCTTCTGTCGGCCCATATTCGTTAATCAAGCGGGTATCAGGAGCATGAGTCAACCAGGGAATTATTTGGTTAGCGTGTAATGCCTCACCGCCTAAAACAAAGGCATTGACCCGATTCGGCATGGTATCAGGCTCAATTTGCTGATTGAGTATTTCCAGATGGGAAGGTGTGATTTTGACCAGGGATAGATGATTGTTTTGTTTAACAATGTCTGCTAGAAGCTGCAATTCTTGTTTTTCTCTTACCAAGATGGTGGTACGCCCACAAATTAGCGGCAGGTAGAGTGATGTAATGGTTGCATCAAAGCTAAGAGAAGACTGCACAGGTGTACCTTGTCCTTGTGCTACTGCGTAGTAGTCTTTAGCCCAATGTAAATAATTACTTAAACCTCGGTGCGGTAGTTGTACCCCTTTGGGTTTCCCTGTAGAGCCTGATGTGTAGATTACATAAGCTAAATCATCAGGTTGACTTTGCCGACTGGGGTTCTCTGTAGATTGGTTGGCAAAGTTATCGCGATCTAAATACAGTATCGAAGGGGATTGCGGAAAAGTTTCTTTATTCCCAGTCCCTGATCCCCAATCCCCAGCCCCCAATTTAAGTTGACTATGGGTGAGCAAAACCTTTGCCCCACAATCTTGCAGTATGAAACGAATCCGCTCTTGTGGGTAGTTCGGGTCAATTGGCACATAAGCCCCACCCGCCTTAAGAATGCCTAACAATCCCACCACCATTTCTATTGAGCGTTCCACACAAATACCCACAAGCACGTCTGCGGATACTCCCAAAGACTTGAGGTAGTGCGCCAACTGGTTAGCGCGACTATTCAACTGCTGGTAAGTGAGTTGTTGATTTTCAAATATAACTGCTACTGCATCGGGTGTGCTATCAACCTGCTCCTCAAACAACTGATGGATGCACTTATCAAGGGGATAATCTGCCTGAGTATCGTTCCATTCCACTAATAATTGATGCTGTTCGACTTCTGTCAGCAGGGGCAATTGTGAGATTTGCTGTTCTGGGTTAGCAACAATTCCTTCGAGCAATGTCACAAAATGCCCACTCATCCGCTCAATTGTGCTGGCATCAAATAAGTCAGTGTTATATTCCCATACACCCACCAGTCCATTACCAGTGTTCTGCATTAGTAAGGTAAGATCAAACTTGGCAGTTATGCTTTCTGCCATCAATGGAGTGACACTCAATCCAGGCAACTCTACTTCAGACAAAGGCACATTCTGGAGGGCAAACATCACTTGGAACAATGGTGTATGACTGAGGTCTCTGTGTGGTTGCAATGCTTCCACCAGCATTTCAAAAGGCAAATTCTGATAAGTGTATGCCTCCATTGCCATTTCTCGAACGCGACCCAGTAATTCACTAAAGCTCGGATTACCTGCCAAGTTAGTACGCATAACTAAGGTGTTGACAAAAAAGCCAATTAACCCTTCTATTTCACTGCGATCGCGGTTAGCAATTGGCGAACCCACCAAAATATCTTCCGTACCTGTGTAGCGGTAAAGTAGCGTATCAAACGCTGCCAACAACGTCATAAAGAGAGTACAACCTTGCTCCTGGCTCAGTTTTGTCAGCTTATTGCTTAACTCAACTGAGAGTGCAAACTCTTGATGTCCACCAGCGAAAGTCTGCACAGATCCTCTGGGTCGGTCTGTGGGTAGGCACAACAAGGCTGGTGCATCTTTGAGTTGCTGTTGCCAGTAACTCAGTTGGCTTTGCAGTACGTCTCCTTGCAACCATTGTCTTTGCCACAGTGCAAAATCTGCATACTGAATCGGCAGTGGTACTAAAGGTGACGGTTGAGCTTGAGAATAAGCGTTGTACAGTGCTGCTAGTTCTTGAATAAACACACCCATTGACCAGCCATCAGAGACAATATGGTGCATACACACTAACAATATGTGTTCTGTCTCGGACAGCACTAGTAATGTCGTCCTAACTAATTCTTGATTTGCCAAGTCAAAAGGCTCAATAGCTTGTTGTCGCGCTAATTGCTGCATAGCGATTTCTTGTTCAGTTGTTGATAAATGCTTCAAGCCAACAACTGAAACTGTCCAATTCGTTTGTGTTTGAATAATTTGAGAAGGTTTTCCATTAACGGTTACAAAATTGGTGCGTAAAGCTTCATGGCGATTAATAATTTCATACAAGCTTTGTTCTAAGGCAACTTGATTAAGTGTTCCGACTAGACGCAAAGCCATAGGAATGTTGTATATGGCATTGTTCGGCTCGAACTGGTCTAAAAACCACAGACGCTGTTGAGCATAAGAAAGTGGTAATTCTGCATTCTCTGCCCTTGGTAAGATGGGTGGAGAAACCAATTCTAGGTCTTGTTGCTGCAATTGCTCAATCGAACGCGCCAATTCAAAAACTGTTGCTGAGGTAAACAATTCACGCAATGGTAGTTCCACTTTGAACCAGGTGCGGATACGTGAAACCAGTTGCGTTGCTAGTAGTGAGTGCCCTCCAAGTTCAAAGAAGTTATCATATATGCCTACAAGCTCTAGTTTCAGCACTTGTGCCCAAAGGAGTGCCAGCATCTCCTCAATGGGTGTGCGCGGGGCGACATATTTTTCTAGCAGTGTGGTGTCTAAGTCTGGTTTTGGTAAAGCGCGGCGGTCAACTTTGCCGTTAGGAGTCAGGGGTAAGGATTCTAAGATTACAAAAGCACTTGGCACCATGTACTCTGGCAGCTTTGTTTTGAGGAATTGCCGTAGTTCGCTGATTGCGGGTTTACAGTCCTGATGTACTACCACGTAGGCGACTAAACGTTTATCACCAGGATTATCTTGACGAGCAATAACACAAGATACTTGCACATCCTCATGTTGGCTCAGGACTGCTTCTATTTCTCCCAACTCAATGCGGAAACCACGTATTTTTACTTGATTGTCAATTCGTCCCAGGTATTCAATTGTGCCATCTGGTAAATAGCGGGCTAAATCCCCTGTTTTGTAGAGGCGATCAGAATTAAAGGTTTCCCCTCTGCTCCTCTGCTCCCCTGCTCCTCTGCTTCTTTTGAAGGGGTTAGAGATAAATTTCTCTTGTGTCAATTGGGGGCGGTTAAGGTAGCCTTTTGCTAAACCTAAACCACCGATATGCAATTCTCCGGCTACGCCTACAGGAACTGGTTGTAAGTGTGAATCTAAAATGTAAAATTGAGTGTTGGCTATGGGACGACCAATAGGTGCGATTGCGCGGAGCGCAGCGCCAGAGGCGATCGCACTTCTAGTTTCTAGTTGCGTTGACTCATTCCTAAGTTGGCAAATACTCGACCAGATTGTTGTTTCTGTCGGCCCATAGAGATTCCATACCTGAGCACCAGTTTCTAGTAATTGATGGGCTAATTGAGGTGGTAAGGCTTCTCCTCCACACAAGAGTTTCATTCCCAACCGTTGAGTAGATAAGCCGGAAGCTACCAGCATTTGCCAAGTCGCTGGAGTCGCTTGCATCACCGTTGTGCTTGAGTGCTGTAATTCTAGTAACAGCCTAGCGCCATCACTGGCGACTTCACGCCTAACTACTACTACCTTTGCTCCTACTATGAGTGGCAGATATAGTTCCAAAGCCGCAATGTCAAAGGATATGGTAGTAACGGCACAGAAAGTATCAGAGTCAGTTAATCCTGGACAATGACTCATGGAAGCTAAAAAGTTGACTACACAGTTGTGGCTAACTTGAACTCCTTTTGGTTTGCCTGTAGAACCTGAAGTATAAATTACATAAGCCAAGTTTTCTGGTTTGCTGCCAGTAAGTGGATTTTCTCGACTGTGTTGCTCAATGAGTTGGCGATCGCTATCCAAACATACTACCTGTGCGGTATGCTCTGGCAAAGATTCCAATAATGATTGCTGAGTTAACAACACTGGCAGCGCCGCATCATCTAATATGAAACTCAAACGTTGTTGGGGATAGTCTGGGTCAAGTGGCACATAAGCCCCACCCGCCTTGAGGATGCCCAGTAATCCCACAACCATTTCTATGGAGCGCTCCACACAAATACCCACCAGCACATCTGCGGACACTCCCAAAGACTGCAAGTAATTTGCCAACTGGTTAGCGCGACAGTTTAATTGGTAGTAAGTAAGTTGTTGGTTTTCAAATATAACCGCTACAGCATCGGGGGTGCGCTGAACTTGCTCTTCAAATAACTGATAGATGCACAAATCTTGTGGATAATCTACTCCTGTATCGTTCCACTCCACTAATAATTGATGCTGCTCAATTTGTGTCAGCAGGGGCAATTGTGAGATTTGCTGTTCTGGGTTAGCAATAATTCCCTCAAGCAATGTCACAAAATGGCCCGTCATCCGCTCAATTGTGCTGGCATCAAATAAGTCAGTGTTATATTCCCATACACCCACTAGTCCAGTAGCAGTATTCTGCATGAATAAATTTAAATCAAACTTGGCAGTTCTGCTTTCTGGCATCAATGGAGTGACACTTAACCCAGCCAACTCTACTCCAGACAAAGGCACATTCTGAAGTGCAAACATCACTTGGAACAATGGTGTATGACTGAGGTCTCTTTGTGGTTGCAATGCTTCCACCAGCATTTCAAAAGGCAAATTCTGATAAGTGTATGCCTCCATTGCCGTTTCTCGAATGCGACCTAGTAATTCACTAAAGCTCGGATTACCTGCCAAGTTAGTACGCATAACTAAGGTGTTGACAAAAAAGCCAATTAACCCTTCTATCTCACTGCGATCGCGGTTAGCAATGGGAGATCCCACCAAAATGTCTTCTGTACCTGTGTAGCGGTAAAGCAGGGTATCATAAGCTGCCAACAGTGTCATAAACAAGGTTACTCCTTGCTTTTGACTTAGTTGTATCAATCCTTGAGTAAGCTTCTGTGAGAGTGCAAACTCTTGATGTGCGCCAGCGAAAGTTTGCACAGCAGGTCTTGGTCGGTCTGTGGGTAGAGACAACAAGGCTGGTGCATCTTTGAGTTGCTGTTGCCAGTAACTCAGTTGGCTTTGCAGTACGCCTCCTTGCAACCATTGCCTTTGCCACAGTGCAAAATCTGCATACTGAATCGGTAGTGGTGCTAAAGGTGACGGTTGAGCTTGAGAATAAGCGTTGTACAGTGCTGCTAGTTCTTGAAGAAACACACCCATTGACCAGCCATCAGAGACAATATGGTGCATACACACTAACAAGATGTGTTCTGTCTCGGACAGGACTACTAATGTCGCCCTAACTAATGCTTGATTTGCCAGATCAAAAGGCTGAATCGCTTGTTGTTGCGCTAATTGCTGTGTAGCGATTTCTTGTTCAGTTGTTGATAAATGCTTTAAGCCAACAACTGAAACTTTCCAATTCGTTTGTGTTTGAATAATTTGAGAAGGTTTTCCATTAACGGTTACAAAATTGGTGCGTAAGGCTTCGTGGCGAGCAATAATTTCATGCAAGCTTTGTTCTAAAGCAACTTGATTAAGAGTTCCGACTAGACGTAAAGCTAAGGGGATGTTGTATAAGGCACTGTTCGGCTCGAACTGGTCTAAAAACCAAAGACGCTGTTGAGCATAAGACAGTAGTAATTGAGCATTCTCTGCCCTTTGTGCAATGAATGGTGTAGAAAGTTCTAAGTCCTGTTGCTGCAATCGCCCAATCGATTGCGCCAATTCGACAACTGTTGCTGAGGCAAACAATTCACGCAATGGTAGTTCCACTTTGAAAATGTTGCGGATACGTGAAACTAGTTGCGTTGCTAGTAGTGAGTGCCCTCCAAGTTCAAAGAAGTTATCATGTATGCCTACAAGCTCTAGTTTCAGCACTTGTGCCCAAAGGAGTGCCAGCATTTCCTCAATGGGTGTGCGCGGGGCAATATATTTTTCAAGCAGTGTGGTGTCTAAGTCTGGTTTTGGTAGGGCGCGGCGGTCTACTTTGCCGTTGGGAGTTAGGGGTAAGGATTCCAAGATGACAAAAGCGCTCGGCACCATGTACTCTGGCAGCTTTGCTTTGAGGAATTGCCGTAGTTCGCTGATTGCGGGTTTACAGTCCTGATGTGCTACCACGTAGGCGACTAAACGTTTATCACCAGGATTATCTTGACGAGCAATAACACAAGCTGCCTGCACATCGCTATGTTGGTTCAATACTGCTTCAATTTCGCTCAACTCAATGCGAAAACCACGTATTTTTACTTGGTCGTCAATACGTCCGACGTATTCTATATTGCCATCATTTAAATAGCGTGCTTTATCCCCAGTTTTGTAAAGGCGGGAATGTGGTTCATCACTAAAAGGGTGGGGGATGAATTTTTCTTGTGTTAACTCTGGACGTTTAAGGTAGCCTTTTGCTAATCCTGCACCACCAATATGCAATTCTCCTGGTACACCTACAGGTACTGGCTGTAAATAAGAGTCCAATATATAGATTTCAACATTGGCTATGGGGCGACCGATGGGTGGTGAAATATTATTATCCCGCCCATTAGAAACTACTAGTCCTGAAGTTGTGACAACAGTATTTTCAGTTGGGCCATAATTATTCACTACCTGGAAAGGGAGTAAACCTGATGGATATCGATGAAGCTTATCCCCCCCAGTTAGCATAGTTCGCAAAGTTGTACTTTCTGGCCATTCCAGAGACAATAATTGCTCTGCCATTGGTGTTGGCAGAAAACTGATAGTGATCTTTTTCGATTCCAACCAATCTTGCAAATCCACTGGGGATAAAAGAATTTCAGGTTTGACTAAATATATACTTGCTCCTGCGGTCAGGTAAGGCCACAACTCCCATACAGCAGCATCAAATGCTGTTCCTGCTAGCTGAGTAGCTTTGTCTAAGGTCGTGATTTTAAAAGTGCGTTGATGCCAGAACACCAAATTTAGCAATCCTTTATGGGCAATCAGCACTCCCTTGGGTTGACCTGTAGAACCGGAGGTGTAAATCACATAAGCCAAATTAGTTGCTTGTGTCTCAGGTATTAAATTATCCTGACTACATTGAGAAATAACCTGCCAGTCAGCATCTAAACAAACACGTTGTGCAGTATGCTCAGGCAATCTGTCAATGAGTTTCTGCTGAGTCAGCAACACTGAAACTTGAGCATCTTCTAACATCAAGCGCAAACGCTCGGTAGGATAGTCTGAAGCAAGTGGCAAATAAGCGCCACCCGCCTTCAGAATCCCTAGCAGTCCCACCACCATTTCTAAGGAACGCTCGACACAAATACCCACTAGCACATCGGCTTTTACACCTAAAGACTTGAGGTAGTGCGCCAACTGGTTAGCGCGACAGTTTAATTCGTGGTACGTAAGATGTTGATTTTCATACACCACTGCTACAGCATCGGGAGTACGTTCAACCTGCTCCTCAAATAACTGATGAATGCATTTATCTTGGGGATAATCTACCCCTGTATCATTCCACTTTAGTAATAACTGCTGTTGCTCAATTTCTGTTAGCAGAGGCAATTGTGAAATCTGCTTTTGAGGATTAGCAACAATTCCTTCGAGTAATGTTTGGAAATGCCCCCTCATCCGCTCGATTGTGCTGGCATCAAACAAGTCAGCATTGTACTGCCACACACTCACCAATCCAGTTGCAGTATTCTGCATTGATAAAGTTAAATCAAACTTGGCAGTTGCGCTTTGGGCTGGCAATGAACTGATAGTTAAGCCAGCAAGCTCTATCTCAGATATGGGCGCATTCTGGAGGACAAACATCACCTGAAATAGTGGTGTATGGCTGAGGTCGCGTTGTGGCTGCAATGCTTTTACCAACTCCTCAAAAGGCAGGTCTGGATGAGCATAAGCTTGTAGTGTCATTTGGCGCACTCTACTTAGCAATTGCTGAAAACTGGGGTTGCCCGACAAATCGGTACGTAATACTAAAGTATTGACAAAAAAACCAATTAACCCTTCAAGTTCCAAGCGATCGCGGTTAGCAATGGGCGTACCCACTACAATGTCATCGGAGTCTGTATAGCGATAAAGCAAGGTGACAAATGCCGCAAACAGCGTCATGAATAGGGTGGCTCCTTCTTGCCTAGTGAAATTAGCGATCGCTTCACTCAGTTCAACTGAAAATTCTCCATATTGAATTTCGCCCCGAAAAGTTTGAATCGCTGGTCTTGGTCTGTCTGTGGGTAATTCTAGTAAGGTAGGAGCGTTTTTGAGGAGTTGCTTCCAGTAATCAAGCTGTGTTTGGAGTACTTCTGATTGCAACCATTGCCGTTGCCAAATAGCAAAGTCGGCATACTGAATTGGTAGCTCAGGTAGCTCTGGGGACAAGTTATTGCAGATGGCTGAGTAAATGGTTGCTAACTCGCGCATCAATACGCCTATTGACCAACCATCCACTACAATGTGGTGTATTGTTAGTACCAAAGCGTATTCTACCTCTGTGAGTTTAACCACAGAAGCTCGGATTAAAGGAGAACTAGCAAGGTCAAAGGGTCGATTAGCTTCAGTTGTGGCTAATTGTTGGCAAGCGATTTCTCTTTCACTTTCAGGTAATTCTGATAAGTCTACTATTGGCACATTTAAGTTTAAGCTGTCAGTAATTACCTGGACTGGCTGCTCGTTGATAGTGCGGAAGTTAGTACGTAAAGCTTCGTGGCGATGGATAATTTTGTTGAGGCTTTGCTCTAGCGCCACGACGTTTAATTTACCGTGAAGTTTTAGAGCGGCTTGTTCGTTATAGGAGGGGTTATCTGGTTCCAATTGGTTTAATAACCAGAGTCGTTCTTGGGCAAAAGACAGAGGTAAGTTCTGAGGACGCTCGGCTTTGATCAGGGGTGAATCTGTATCGTTGTCCGCATTTTTCTCGTGCAGCAAGAAGATAAGTTCTGCTTTATTTTTAGCTAATAAATCACGAGTTTCTAGTGTCAATACCCCTTTTGGAGCATTAACACGCAACTGCTCACCTTCAACCCACAACTTTACACCCTGTTTACTAAGATCAACTACCAATTGTTCGATATTCACAGAAACATTACCTCTATTCGCCTAATTAGTAATTCGTAATTCGTAATTCGTAATTTAAAATTATTTGTTACTCATATTGTTATTTCTTCTCTCTCACCTGCGCCAAAGCTTGTATCTAGATCTATTTGTTTTTCTAGCTTTGATGCTATTTCAGCTATTGTGGGTGACTCAAATAAATTTGCTACAGATAATCGGATAGAAAAAATATTTCGTATTCGGGATAAAACTTGAACGGCTATTAAAGAATCTCCTCCTAATTTAAAAAAATTGTCATGGATTCCCACCTGTTTAATTCCCAATAATTCTTCCCATATATCGGCAAGTCTTTGCTCAATCTCATTACGGGGAGCTAGATAAGAATTAGGCAAATCAGGTCTGGAGTGGAGTGCAGATAATTTTTCTGGCTGAAAAATATCCGGCTTTCTTTGTAATGAAATCTCTGATTTCTGATTATTCTGTTCTAGCCTAGATTTTATGCTAAATGCGGCTGATGCAGAAGCTTGAGGCAATGGCAATAATTTGACCACCTGTCCCAAACTTGAGTGCAAAATAGAGTTGTAGTAAGTATTTAAGGGAGATTCTGAATATGAACCGTTGTTTTCTTTTGGGTAAACCAGTTCATTGAAAATCTCTAAGGGTTCTTGTTCAACAACAATAGCAGCTAAATTTTCACCACAGCGTTGCACTAAATCTAAATCTACTAAAGATGAAGTAGCAAACCTCACTCTAACTTCTTCTAAATGTTCATTAATATAATCTTGTGAACATGGCAGTAGCCCAGTAAATAACCCCTCATGTTCCTGTAGTTGTCCTTGCTCAACTAATATTTGCAACCATCTAGAAAACAATTGCTGATAGCGAGGTGAAATATGGCATTGCGCCAACAAATTCTCCAAAGAATACTTTTCTTCGGCATTGCTAAAAGCCCCTAATTGCCTGAATGCAGAGTTGATGTAGGCTGTACATAAACGATCCAACCACTGTCTATTTTCCTGATATGTTAACTCGTTGAATTCTACATTTCTAGTATTTGCTTGATTTTGACTTCCTTGTACAAGCGATGTCCATAATTGTGATGGTGTGGGTAATGCTTGCAACTGTCCCCAAGCTGTTTTTTGTGGGGGGTCAATCCAATAACGTTGGCGCTCAAAGGGATAAGTCGGTAAGGGAAGGCGGTAATGCTCCTGGTGACTATAGAATCCAAACCAATCTATATTGACTCCAGCCAGCCAGAGTTGACCTAATGTAGTGAATAAAACATGATTATCAGATTGTTTTTCTTGAGGATGACGTACCGAAGTCAACACCGTTTGTGCAGCTGCTTTGTCTGGATGTCTTTTGACTAATGTAGTTAGTGTGTGTCCTGGCCCCACTTCTAGCAAGACTTGCTCAGAAGTTGCCAATAATTTCTCGACACCTTGGGCAAACAGCACAGTGGAACGCAGATGTTGAGCGTAGTAGTCGGGATTTGTGGCTTGGGTAACTGTAATCCAATTACCAGTCAGGTTGGAGATATAAGGAAGCTTTGGGGGATTTAAAGTAACTTTTTTGACTCGTTCTGCAAATGCCTTTAAGATTGGTTCCATCATTTGCGAATGGAAGGCATGGGAAGTATGCAGTCGGCGACATTCAATCCCTTGAGCAGCAAGCTGATTTTGTAGTGCATCTACTGCTGCTGTGGAACCGGAAACTACACACTGGGAGGGTTGATTAATCGCTGCAACAGAAAGTTCTTGCCCTAGTAGGGATTTTATTTTGTCTGCGGGTAGTGGAATTGAAAGCATTGCTCCAGTGGGAAGCTGCTGCATCATTTGTCCGCGTGCTGCTACCAGAGATAAGGCATCTTCTAGGGAAAAAACTTCTGCTAGAGTTGCTGCTACATACTCGCCAATACTGTGACCGATCGCAGCTTGTGGCTCCACTCCATAAGACTGCCATAATTTAGCTAGGGCGTATTCAATTACAAAAATAGCAGGTTGAGCGATCGCTGTTTGTTGAAGTTGCTTTGATGCCTCATCAATCTTTTCTTCACTGGGGTAAAGTATGTAACGTAAATCTAGCCCTAGTAAGGGTTTAAGAACTTCTGAGCAATAATCAACTTGTTCTTTAAATACTGTCTCAGTTTCATAAATTTCCCGCGCCATGTTCACATACTGAGAACCTTGACCGGGAAACATAAAGACAACAGACCGTTCTGTAATCTCTGTATAGTTAGTGAAAACTTGTTGGGCTGCTAAACTACCAAGAGTTTTGACAGCATCTTCTAAGCCTTGACAAATTAACATCCGTCGGTAATTAAAACCCCGCCGACCACTATTGAGGGTATAAGCTACATCGCCTAAGTCCAGTTCTGGATGCTCTTTTAAATGCGTGATTAAATTAGCTGTTGCTTGCTCAAGCGCACTCGCAGTTTTAGCCGAGAGTACCAATAAGTGTAAAGGACGTTCAATAGCATCTTTAGAATTTTTAATTTTAAATTTTAAATTTTTAATTTCTAAGGGTGCTTCTTCTAAAATTACATGAGCATTAGTACCCCCGATACCAAAAGAACTAACTCCAGCACGGCGAGGAGTGGTATTTGTTCTCCATTCCGTCAGGGTTGTATTGACATAAAAAGGACTGTTAGCAAAATCAATTTTGGGATTAGGTGTCTCGAAGTGCAAACTAGGAGGCAGCATTTTATTTTGCAGTGCTAATACAGTTTTAATCAAACCTGCCACACCTGCTGCTGTATCTAAATGTCCTAAGTTGGTTTTTAACGAACCAATAGCGCAGAAACCCTTTTTATCGGTAGTTTGATTAAAAGCTTGAGTTAAAGCGGCAATTTCAATGGGATCTCCTAAAGGTGTAGCAGTGCCATGAGCTTCAATATAGGAAATTGTTTCGGCATCTATACCAGCTATAGCTTGAGCCTCGGCAATGACTGCTGCTTGACCGCTAACGCTAGGAGCAGTGAAGCCTACTTTCATTGCACCATCATTATTAATTGCCGAACCTTTAATGATTGCATGGATGTGGTCGCGGTCTGCGATCGCATCCTTTAATCTTTTCAATACCACAATCCCAGCACCGCTACTGGCAATTGTTCCTTGTGCCTTAGCATCAAAAGCACGGCAGTGTCCATCAGGAGAAAGAATCATTCCCTCTTGATGCAAATAACCTATTTTTTGAGGAATGCTGAGAGTAACTCCCCCAGCTAAAGCCATGTCACATTCATAATTTAATAGACTTTGGCAAGCTAAGTGAACAGCAACTAAAGAAGTCGAACAGGCTGTTTGTACATTCACTGCTGTCCCAGTCAAGTTGAGTTTATATGCAACTCGTGTTGGCAAGAAATCTTTATCGTTGGAGATTGTTAATTGCAGTGGATCAACTGTCTCTAATAATTGATGATGAGAGTAGAGATTGTTGACAAGATACCTGTTCATTCCCACACCAGCATAAACCCCGATTAACCCATTATAGGTATGCGGATCATAACCAGCCTTTTCTATTGCCTCCCACGCCAATTCTAAAAATAAGCGTTGTTGGGGATCTATTAACTCAGCTTCTTTCGCACTATAAGCGAAAAAATTAGCATCAAACAATTCAATGTCTGATAAAACAGCACTAGATTTTACATAATTAGGATTATTCAGTAAATCTAGAGAAACGCCAGAAGTTATCAATTCTTCATCCGTCAACCTAGAGATAGATTCTACGCCATCATGCAAATTCTGCCAAAAAGAGTCAATATCTTTGGCTTTTGGGAATCTAACAGCAAGAGAAATTATTGCTATTTCAGAATTATTGAAATCATTAGTATTAAGGGAATTTATCATAATCTTTTACCCTTCCTTTGAGAAAGATACTGTTGCCTAAGCTGTAATTGTTGATTTCTGAAAGCTTTAGTTTCAGTTGAAGATTGAGGGCGAGAATTATTTTGTTTGATTAATGTATCTTCTTTATTAAGTTTAGTGCTTAAATATTGGCTTAATCTATGTATAGTTGGGTAATTAAACATATCAACTATTGACACTTCCAAACCAAATTTTTCTTGTAATTGCTGATTAATTCGTACCAGTAGTAACGAATGACCTCCTAGTTCAAAGAAATTATTGTAAATTCCCACTTTTTCTACTTCCAGCGTTGTTTGCCAAATGCCAGCAATGATTTTTTCTACTTCAGTATTTGGCATTACATAATTTGATAGTTCCTGTTGTAAATCTGGAGCAGGCAAAGCGCGACGGTCTACTTTGCCGTTGGGTGTTAGGGGTAAGGACTCCAGCATCACAAAAACACTTGGCACCATATACCCAGGCAGTTTCTCGTCAAGAAACTGACGCAGTTCGTCCGTTGTGGGTGTCACCTCTTTTTGTGGCACTACATAGGCGACTAAGCGCTTATTACCTGAAGTTTCTTCACGAGCAATGACACAACATATCTGCACATCATCATGTTGTCCCAGTAATGCTTCAATTTCTGCCAACTCGATGCGGAAGCCCCGAATTTTTACTTGATTGTCAATGCGTCCCAGGTATTCAATGTTGCCATCGGATAAATAACGTGCCAAATCTCCAGTTTTATAAAGCCGGGGACTGGGGATTAGGGACTGGGAATTAGGAAGAATTTTTGCTCCTCTGTTCCCCTGCTCCCCTGCTCCCCTGCTTCTTTTAAACGGATTGAGGATGAATTTTTCAGTTGTCAGTTCGGGGCGGTTAAGGTAGCCTTTTGCCAATCCAACACCAGCAATATGTAACTCTCCTGGGATACCAATGGGAACTGGTTGCAGATTACTATCTAGAATATAGATTTGAGTGTTGGCGATCGCTCGCCCAATACTCGGTGATATCTGATCTTGCTCCTTGGCAACTACCAGCCCAGAAGTTGTAACAACAGTATTTTCAGTTGGGCCATAATTATTCACTAGTTGGAAGGGGACTAAATCTGATGGATACTGATGAAGCTTATCTCCTCCAGTCAGTATGGTTCGCAAAGCCAAACTTTCAGTTGGCCATTCCAAAGACAATAATTCCTGTGCCAATGGTGTTGGCAGAAAACTGATAGTAATCTTCTTGGAAATCAACCAGTCTCGTAGCTTCACTAACGAGCTAAGGAACTCAGATTTGACTAAGTAGATACTTGCTCCTGCGGTCAGGTAAGGCCACAACTCCCATACAGCAGCATCAAATGCTGTTCCTGCTAGCTGAGTGGCTTTGTCTAAGGTCGTGATGTTAAAAGTGTTTTGATGCCAGAACACCAAATTTAATAATCCTTGATGGGCAATCAGCACTCCCTTGGGTTGACCTGTAGAACCGGAGGTATAAATCACGTAAGCCAAATTAGTTGCTTGCGTCTCAGTGATTAAATTATCCTGACTTAACTGAGAAATAAGCTGCCAGTCAGTATCTAAACAAACCAGGTTTGCTTGATGTTGGGCCAGCCTATCAAGGAGTTTCTGCTGAGTCAGCAACACCGAAATTTGAGCATCTTCTAGCATAAAGTGCAAACGCTCAGTCGGATACTCAGGGTCAAGTGGTAGGTATGCCCCACCTGCCTTAAGAATACCTAATAGTCCCACCACCATTTCTATTGAGCGTTCCACACAAATGCCCACCAGCACATCTGCTCTCACACCCAAAGATTTGAGGTAGTGCGCCAACTGGTTAGCACGACTATTTAACTCGTGGTAAGTCAGTTGTTGATCTTCAAACACAACTGCCACAGCATCAGGTGTACGCCCAACCTGCTCCTCAAACAACTGATGGATACACTTATCTAGTGGATAATCTACCTGAGTATCATTCCACTCTATTAAAAGTTGATGTTGCTCAACTTCTGTTAGCAGTGGCAGTTGAGAAATTCGTTCCTCTGGGTTAGCAATAATACCTTCCAGCAATGTCACAAAATGACCCGTCATTCGCTCAATGGTGGATGCATCAAACAAATCAGTGTTGTATTCCCACATCCCAACCAGTCCGGTGGTAGTGTTTTCCATTGCCAACGTAAGATCAAACTTGGTAGTTGTACTTTTTACCACCAGTGGACTGACAGTTAACCCAGTCAACTCCAATTGTTGAGACATAGGAGCATTTTGGAGGACAAACATCACTTGGAACAGTGGTGTGTGACTGAGATCCCGTTCTGGCTGCAATGCTTCTACTAGCATTTCAAAAGGCAAATTCTGATGAGAGTATGCATCCATCGCCATTTCACGAACACGACCCAGTAATTCGCTAAAGCTAGGATTGCCAGCCAAATTGGTACGCATAACTAAAGTGTTGAGAAAAAAGCCAATTAACCCTTCTATCTCACTGCGATCGCGGTTAGCAATTGGCGAACCCACCAAAATGTCTTCTGTACCTGTGTAGCGGTAAAGTAAGGTATCAAACGCTGCTAACAGCGTCATGAACAAAGTAACTCCTTGTTGCTGGCTTAGTTGCGTGAGTTTATCAGTTAATTCCTTTGAGAGCGCAAACTGTTGATATGCTCCTGCAAAAGTCTGCATAGATGGTCTAGGTCGGTCAGTAGGTAGTGACAACAAAGCTGGTGCGTTTGCCAGTTGATGTTGCCAGTAACTCAATTGACTTTGTAAGACATCTCCTTGCAACCAATTTCGCTGCCAAATTGCGAAATCTGCGTACTGTATCGGCAGTGGTGTTAAAGGTGACGGCTCACCTTGAGAATAAGCATTGTACAAGGCTGCTAGCTCTTGAACAAACACACCCATTGACCAGCCATCACTGACTATGTGATGCATACACACTAATAAGGCGTGTTCTGTCTCGGACAGCACTACTAATGTTGCTCTGACTAATGCTTCATTTGCCAAGTCAAAGGGTTGTTTCACTAATTGCTGTGAAGCTATTTCTTGCTCGGTTGTAGATAAATGTTTGAAGTCAACAACTGAGAGTGTGCAATTTATTTGTGTTTGAATAATTTGAGAAGGTTTTCCATCAACGATGACAAAGTTGGTGCGTAAGGCTTCGTGGCGATGAATAATTTCTTGTAAGCTTTGTTCTAAGGCAGTTCGATTAAGAGTTCCGACTAAACGCAAAGCTATGGGGAAGTTGTAGAAGGCGCTGTTCGGGTTTAACTTGTCTAAAAACCATAGCCGTGTTTGGGCATAAGACAGTGGTAATTCTGCATTCTCTGCCCTTGGTAAGATGGGTGATGCTATTAGTTCTAAATCCTGTTGCTGCGATCGCTGAATGTTTTGGGACAATTCCGCAACGGTTGGTGCAGCAAATAAGCTACGCAATGGTAGTTCTACTTTCAAGCTAGTACGCACGCGGGAGATGAGTTGCGTTGCTAGTAGGGAGTGTCCTCCAAGTTCAAAGAAGTTATCATGTATACCCACTTGCTCTACTTTCAGAACTTGCGCCCAAATTAGCGACAGAATTTCTTCGATTGGGTTACGTGGGGCAACATATTTGTCCAATAATTGGCTGTGTAAATCAGGTGCGGGTAATGCGCGTCGGTCTAGTTTACCGTTGGGGGTAAGCGGTAAAGCATCTAAGATAACGATCGCACTTGGCACCATATATTCTGGTAACTTTGACTTTAGGAAGCTACGCACAAAGCTGACTGTGAGTTTCTGCTCTTTTTGAGGCACAATGTAAGCCACTAAGCGTTTGTTCCCAGGAATGTCTTCACGGGCGATGCCTGCGGCGGGCGTAGCCATCGCACAAGATGCCTGCACATCAAGTTGGCTCAGTACTGCTTCAATTTCTCCCAACTCGATGCGGAAACCCCGAATTTTCACCTGATTGTCAATACGCCCCAAGTATTCAATATTGCCATCACTTAAATAGCGTGCTAAGTCCCCTGTTTTATAAAGGCGATCGCAATTAAAGGTTTCCCCTCTGCTCCCCTGCTCCCCTGCTCCCCTGCTTCTTTTAAAGGGGTTAGGGATGAATTTCTCAAGTGTTAACTCTGGTCGGTTGAAGTAACCTTGCGATAAAAGGACACCAGCAATGTACAATTCTCCTGGTATACCAACGGGTACAGGCTGTAAGAACCTGTCTAGGATGTAAATTTGCGCGTTGGCAATGGGACGACCAATGGGAGGAAGTAGCGGCCAAGTCTCTACTGAATTAGTCAGAGTAAAACTGGTGGCTAAATGGCTCTCTGATGGCCCATAGTGATTGTGCAATGTACAATCAGTTAGTTTGCTTAACCATTGGGAAATAGCGGGAGTAATCTGCAACTGTTCCCCAGCAGTAATGATTTCCCGCAAATGACTATTAACTAATTCACCACCAATAGCAACTTCAGCTAGTTGCTGTAAGGCAACAAAGGGGAGAAACATTCTTTCAATTGCTTTTTGTTGGAGAAAACCTAACAAAGCTGATGTATCTCTGCGTAATTCCTCCCCAATTAAGAACAATGTACCTCCAGAACACCAGGTAGTGAATATTTCTTGGAAGGAGACATCAAAATTAATCGAAGCAAATTGTAGGGTTTTTGCTCCACGAGGAATTTTCAGATTTTCCCGATGCCACAAGATCAGATTGCTAAGGGCAAGCTGATTCATGGCTATACCTTTAGGTTGACCTGTAGAACCAGAAGTATAAATTATATAAGCTAAGTTATTTGCTTGTACGTCGGAGATGAGATTGTCCTGACTGCACTGGGAAATCAGTTGAGCGTCAGTATCCAAACAAACTTGGTTTGCTTGATGCTGGGGCAATCTGTCAAGAATTGACTGCTGGGTTAGCAATACTGAAACTTGAGCATCTTCTAAAATAAAGCTCAAACGCTCAGGCGGATATTCTGGGTCAAGTGGCACATAAGCAGCACCCGCTTTGAGAATCCCCAGAAGTCCTATGACCATCTCTAAAGAACGCTCTACACACAGACCAACTAGGGCATCAGATCCTACACCCAAAGACTGCAAGTAGTGTGCCAACTGGTTAGCGCGGTAGTTTAATTCATAGTAAGTCAGTTGTTGATCTTCAAATACAACTGCGTTCGCGGAGCGTGCGATTAGCGCAATCGCATCGGGTGTACTATCCACCTGTTTCTCAAACAACTGATGGATGCACAAATCTTGTGGATAATCTACCTGAGTATCGTTCCACTCGACAAGTAACTTTTGTTGTTCCAGTTGTGTCAGCAGTGGTAATTGGGAAATTCGCTCCTCTGGGTTAGCGATAATACCTTCAAGCAAGGTCACAAAATGACCAGTCATTCGCTCAATGGTACTAGCATCAAACAAGTCAGTGTTGTATTCCCACACCCCTATCAGCCCAGTAGGAGAGTTTTGCATGATTAAGGTTAAATCAAACCTTGAAGTTGTACCTTTTATTGGCAATGAGCTGACAGTTAACCCAGTTAGTTCTAATCCAGATGTCGGTGCATTCTGGAGGACAAACATCACTTGGAACAGTGGTGAATGGCTGAGATCCCGTTCTGGCTGCAATGCTTCTACCAGCATTTCAAAAGGCAAATGCTGATGCGAGTAAGCCTCCATTGCCATTTCTCGAACACGACCCAGTAATTCGCTAAAACTGGGGTTGCCTGATAAATCAGTACGCATAACTAGAGTATTGACAAAAAAGCCAATTAACCCTTCTATCTCACTGCGATCGCGGTTAGCAATTGGCGAACCCACCAGAATGTCTTCTGTACCTGTGTAGCGGTAAAGCAGAGTATCAAACGCTGCCAACAGCGTCATGAACAGAGTCACCCCTTGCTCTTGGCTGAGTTTTGCCAGCTTACCAGTTAGTTCTTCAGAAAGTGCAAACTCTTGATGTGTCCCTTGGTAAGTTTGCACAGATGGTCTAGGCCGGTCTGTGGGTAGCGACAATAAGGCTGGTGCCGAAGCCAATTTTTGTTGCCAATAACTCAATTGCCTTTGTAGTACTTCCCCTTGTAACCACTGTCTTTGCCACAGTGCAAAATCTGCATATTGAATCGGCAGTGGCGCTAAGGTCGAGCTTTTACCTTGAGAATAAGCATTGTACAGTGCTGCTAGTTCTTGGAGAAACAAACCGATTGACCAGCCATCAGAGACTATGTGGTGTATACACATTAATAGTATGTGTTCTGTCTCCGATAGCACTACTAATGTTGCTCTCACTAATGCTTGTGTTGCCAACTCAAAGGGTTGAATAGCTTGTTGTTGGACTAATTGCTGTGAAGCTATTTCTTGTTCAGTTGTAGATAAATGCTTCAAATCAACAATTGATACTGTCCAATTCGTTTCTGTTTGAATGATTTGTGTTGCCTGTCCATCAACTGTAATGAAATTAGTACGTAACGCTTCGTGGCGATGAATAATTTGTTGGAAGCTTTGTTCTAATGCGGCAACTTCCACAGTTCCTGCTAAACGCAAGGCTATGGACATATTGTAGAAAGGACTGTTTGGCTCGAATTGGTCTAAAAACCACAGACGCTGTTGAGCATAAGACAGTGCTAATTGTGCATTCTCCGCCCTTGGTAAGATAGGTGGTGCAGACAGTTGTAAGTCTTGTTGCTGTAATTGTTCAATTTCTCGTGCTAATTCGGCTAGTGTGGCGGCGGCAAACAACTCTCGCAATGGTAGTTCCACTTTGAAAATGTTGCGGATGCGTGAAACTAATTGTGTTGCTAATAGTGAGTGTCCCCCAAGTTCAAAGAAGTTATCATGTATGCCTACCTGTGGCAGTTGCAGTACTTGTGACCAAGTTTGCGCCAGTATTTCTTCAATTGGAGTACGTGGGGCTACATATTTATCTTTGATTTCGCTGGATAAATCCGGTGCGGGTAAAGCGCGACGGTCTACTTTGCCGTTAGAAGTGAGTGGCATTGATTCCAATATTACAAAAGCACTTGGCACCATGTAGTCTGGTAGCTTTGCTTTCAGGAATTGCCGCAGTTCATTGGTTGTGGGTTTAGAGTGCTGATGTGGCACTACATAGGCGACTAAGCATTTATCCCCCGTCGTACCTTCGCGGGCAATAACACAAGATGCCTGCACGTCCTCACATTGGTTCAGTAATACCTCAATTTCTCCCAATTCGATGCGGAAACCTCGTATTTTTACTTGGTTATCAATTCGCCCGATGTATTCAATTGTGCCATCTGGTAAATAACGCGCTAAATCTCCAGTTTTATAAAGCTGGGGATTGGGGACTAGGGACTGGGAATTAGGAAGAATTTTTGCTCCTTTGCTCCCCTGCTCCCCTACTTCTCTGCTAAACGGATTGGGGATAAATTTATCGGTTGTCAGATCGGGACGGTTGAGATAGCCTTTTGCTAACCCGACACCAGCAATATGCAATTCTCCGGCTACACCTACAGGAACAGGTTGCAGATGCTCGTCTAAAATGTAAATTTGTGTGTTGGCGATCGCACGACCAATCGGTACTGTCCTAAGATTTCCATTTGGAAAGCATTGCCAATAGGTGACATCAATTGCCGCTTCTGTTGGGCCATACAGATTGTGCAATTCACACTCTAACCGAGCAAAAAAGCGTTCCTGAAGTTCTACAGGCAAAGCTTCACCACTACAGATCACTCGTTTCAAGCTACGGCAATTTTCGAGATTTTGTTCTTCTAAGAAAACCTGGAGCATAGAAGGAACAAAATGCACATGAGTAACCTGCTGCTCTAAAATTAGGTTGACCAAGTAAGCACTATCTTTATGTCCTCCTGGTTTAGCTACAACTAAACGCGCTCCTGTGATTAATGGCCAGAAGAACTCCCAAACTGAAACGTCGAAGCTAAAAGGAGTTTTCTGTAAAATGCAATCTAGTGCTGTTAATTGATAAGCTTGTTGCATCCATAGCAGGCGATTACAAATTCCCAAGTGCGTGTTCATTGCTCCTTTGGGCTTGCCAGTGGAACCAGATGTGTAAATCACATAAGCCAAGTTACTAGCTTGTACTGTAGTAATTGGATTTTTCTGACTTGACTGAGAAATAAATTGCCAGTCAGTATCTAAACATACAACCTGCCCTTGATGCTGAGGTAACTTTTCCTTGAGTTGGTGTTGTGTCAGCAGCACTCTCACTTGAGCATCTTCTAGCATAAAGCTCAAGCGATCGCTAGGATAGTCTGGATCAAGTGGTACATAAGCTCCACCTGCCTTAAGAATCCCTAACAGTCCTACTACCATCAAGAGCGATCGCTCCAGACAAATACCCACCAGCACATCTGCTCCCACTCCCAAAGACTGCAAGTAATGTGCTAACTCATTTGCGCGACTATTCAACTGCTGGAAAGTCAGTTGTTCGTTTTCAAACGCCACCGCTACAGCATCGGGTGTACGCGCTACTTGCTCCTCAAACAACTGATGGATAAACTTATTTTGGGGATAATCTACCTGAGTATCGTTCCACTCAACCAATAACTGCTGTTGCTCAACTTCTGTCAACAGGGGCAATTGAGAAATGGACTGTTGTGGGTTAGCAATAATACCTTCAAGCAATGTCACAAAATGACCCGTCATTCGCTCAATAGTGCTGGCATCAAACAAGTCAGTGCTATATTCCCATACACCCACTACTCCATCAGCAGTATTTTCCATTGACAAGGTAAGATCAAACTTGGCAGTTGTACCTTCTATCAACGTTGAACTGACACTTAACTGATTTAACTCCACGGTCGATATGGGTGCATTCTGAAGTGTAAACATCACCTGGAATAGCGGTGTATGGCTAAGATCCCGTTCTGGCTGCAATGCTTCCACTAGCATTTCAAAAGGCAAATGCTGATGCGAATATGCCTCCATTGCTATTTCGCGGACACGAGTCAATAATTCGCTAAAACTGGGGTTGCCTGCTAAGTCAGTACGCATGACTAAAGTATTGACAAAAAAGCCAATTAACCCTTCAATTTCACTGCGATCGCGGTTAGCAATGGGAGACCCTACCAAAATGTCTTCTGCACCTGTGTAGCGGTAAAGCAGGGTATCAAACGCTGCTAACAGTGTCATGAACAAAGTCACCCCTTGTTTCTGACTCAGTTGTATCAACCTACCAGTGAGTTTAGCAGAGAGGGCAAACTTTTGATATGCACCAGCAAAAGTCTGCACAGCAGGTCTGGGTCGGTCTGTGGGCAGCGACAATAGGGCTGGTGCGTTTGCCAGTTGTTGTTGCCAGTAAGTTAGTTGGTTTTGCAGTACATTTCCTTGCAACCACTCTCTTTGCCAGATAGCAAAATCTGCATACTGAATTGGTAGCGGTGCTAAAGGTGACGGCTGACCTTGAGCATAAGCATCGTACAGCGCTGCTAGTTCTTGAACAAACACACCCATTGACCAGCCATCACTGACAACATGATGCATACAAACTAACAATATGTGTTCTGTCTCCGACAGCACTAGTAATGTTGTCCTGATTAATGCTCCGTTTGCCAGGTCAAAAGGCTCAATAGCTTGTTGTCGCGCTAATTGCTTTGAAGCTATTTCTTGCTCGTTTGTAGATAAATCCTTGAAGTCAACAATTGATACAGTCCCCTGTTCCCTGTTCCCTGTTCCCTGTTCTCTTTTCGTTTGAATAATTTGAGAAGGTTTTCCATCAACTGTAATAAAGTTGGTGCGTAAAGCTTCGTGGCGATGAATAATCTCTTGTAAGCTTTGTTCTAGGGCTGGTTGATTCAAATTTCCCACTAGACGCAAAGCCATAGGAATGTTGTAAAAGGCGCTATTCGGCTCGAACTGATCTAAAAACCATAGACGCTGTTGAGCATAAGACAGTGGTAATTCTGCATCCCTCACCTTTGGTAAGATAGGTCGTTCAGAGAGTTCTAAGTCTTGTTGCTGTAACTGCCTAATTGATTGTGCTAATTCCGCTACTGTCGCTCTTGCAAACAACTCACGTAATGCTAGTTCCACTTTAAAAAGGTTGCGGATGCGTGAAACTAATTGTGTTGCTAGTAGCGAGTGTCCACCAAGTTCAAAGAAGTTGTCATGAATGCCTAAAAGCTCTACTTTCAGCACTTGTGTCCAAAGGAGTGCCAGCATTTCTTCCATTGGATTACGAGGTGCAACGAATTTATCTTGCCGTTCACTGTGTAAATCCGGTGTGGGTAAGGCACGACGGTCTACTTTGCCGTTGGGAGTAAGCGGCAGTGACTCCAAGATAACTATTGCATTTGGCACCATGTAATCTGGGAGTTTTGCTTTGAGGAATTGCCGCAGTTCGCTGATTGTGGGTTTACAATCCTGATGTGCTACCACATAGGCGACTAAACGTTTATCACCAGGGGTATCTTCCCGGACAATGACACAAGATACTTGCACATCACCATGTTGGCTCAGGACTGTTTCGATTTCGCTCAACTCGATGCGGAAACCACGTATTTTTACTTGATTGTCAATGCGTCCTAAGTATTCTATGTTGCCATCTGCCAAATAACGTGCCAAATCCCCCGTTTTATATAATTTACTCCCTTCTACTTTCTGCCTTCTGCCTCCTGCCGACGCTCGCGGACTCGCTACCGCTGCGCTATCCTGCCTCCTGCTTCCTGCCTTCTCAAACGGATTGGGGATGAATTTCTCTTTTGTCAATTCAGGGCGGTTGAAGTAGCCCTGTGCTAATCCTGCTCCACCAAGATATATTTCTCCTGGCACACCTACTGGTACAGGCTGTAAGCTTTGGTCAAGGATGTAGATTTGCGTATTTGCGATCGCCCGACCAATAGGAATAGTTGTGGCTGTCGTTGCTAAGTCCTCTACCAAATACCAAGAAGAAAACGTCGTGTTCTCTGTTGGCCCATACACATGGAGCAAATGCTGGGGAGCGCCTTTATCTAGTACTTCAAGCACCCATTTGGGATCAACCGCTTCACCACCAAATAATAGATATCGTAGAGAACTAAATGCTTGCGGGACAACACTGGCTAACTGATTAAATAAAGCTGTAGTTAAAAATAAGACACTGATTTTATGCTTGTGGATATTGACAGCAAATTCTTCTGGAAGCAGCAATACAGATTTAGTGATAATGACTAGCTTGGCTCCGGAAAGCAATGCTCCCCAAATCTCAAAGGTGGCTGCATCAAAAGCAATATTTGCGGCTTGAGCAACGCATTCATCAGCTGTTAACTGTATATAATTGGTGTTTAACACCAGTCGATTGACGGCCTGATGAGTGACGGCGACTCCCTTGGGTGTGCCTGTAGAACCGGAGGTGTAAATCACATAAGAGAGGTTTTCTGCACTGACTGTGCTGTTGAGATTATCCTGATTTGCTTGGCTAATGCTGTGCCAGTCGGTATCTAAGCAAACGACACGGGCTTGATGTTGAGGAAGAGATTCAACTAATTTCTCTTGAGTCAACAGCACTTTTACGTGAGTGTCTGTGAGCATGAAGCTTAAGCGTTCAGCAGGATACTCAGGGTCAAGTGGCACATAAGCCCCACCCGCCTTGAGAATCCCCAATAGTCCCACCACCATCTCTAAGGAACGTTCTACACACAAACCCACCAGCACATTTTCACCCACACCCAAAGATTGCAAGTAATGGGCTAATTGGTTAGCGCGATAATTCAACTGCTGGTAAGTCAGTTGTTGATTTTCATACACCACTGCTACAGCATTGGGGGTGCTATCTACTTGCTCCTCAAATAACTGATGGATACATTTATTTTGGAGATAATCTACACCTGTATCATTCCACTGAACTAATAACTGCTGTTGTTCAATTTCTGTCAGCAGAGGTAATTGCCAAATCTGCTCTTGAGGATTAACTACAATGCCTTCAAGCAAGGTAACAAAATGGCCTGCCATACGCGTGATTGTACTAGCCTCAAACAAGTCAGTATTGTATTGCCAGCAGAGTTGCAGTACTCCCTGAGCTTCCATCACCATTAAATTCAGATCAAAGTCTGCACCCCGTTGATGTCCCAGCAAGTATGGTTTTATCTCAAGCAGTTGTTCTCCTCCACTGTGCAAAGAATTTTCTGTTGGTTCACACCAACGGTGTGCTTGCCAAGTGAAACTAACTTGACATAAAGGAGAACGACTGATATCTCTTTGTGGCTGGAGTTGTTCTGCTAACAGAGAAAAAGGGTAATCTTGATGCTTTTGGGCTTCTCTAACTGTCTTACTAACTTGAGCAAGAAATTCTTTGAACGTGGTGTTTTCCTGGACAGAAACTCGTAAAACGTTCAGGTTAACGAAGTAGCCAACAATCTCTTTAAACTCTCTACCCCACCTACCTCTCATCGGGCTTCCTATGAGGATGTCTGTTTGATTCGTGTAGCGATAAAGTAGGACGTAAAATGCTGCTAGCAATACCTGATAAAGGCTTGTTCCAGAAGCTAGAGCTAGATATTTGAGTTTTTGAATTAACTGTTCGTCTAGTTTTAAACTATATCCTGTTCCTTGATAAGTCTGTACTGGGGGACGGGGTTTGTCTGCAAACAGATTTAAAATTGGTAATTCGCCAGCTAATTGTTTTTGCCAGTATTGCCACAGTTTTTCTCCTCTAGAACCAGATAGCATTTCTGACTGCCAGCGAACAAAATCTAAATAAGATTTATTTTCAGTCAAAGAATCTGGAGCGGTTTGGTTCTGCTCTTGACTAACTTGCTCAATTTCCTTAGCATACAAAGTTTGAAATTCACTCAGCAGTAAATCAAAAGACCACATATCACCTGCAATGTGGTGCATTGTCAGCAAGAGAATGTGTTCTTTTGTTGAACGAGTAAATAAATTAACCCTCAAAATTGAATCTTTTTCTAAATTAAAAGGACGGTCGGTTATAGCAAATATTTTCTCTTTTAATTGGTTTTCACTCCAATCGCTGGCATTTGCTACATCAAGATTAAATTTATGCTGTTGATTAACTTGCTGAACGGGTTTGCCTTCATGAATAGTATAGGTGGTTCGGAGAATAGGATGGTGTTCAATAATTTTTTCCCATACACGATTGACAGCAGCAATATTTAAACATGAATTAATTTTTGCGGTAATAAAAATATTATAGGCAATACCCTCGGTCGCAATTTGGGAAACAAACCACATTGCTTCTTGACCATAGGAGAGTGGATAATTTATTTTTCCAATTACATTCATTAGGCTTACTTCAAATTAATTTAAATGTTTAGAGATATGATAATTTTTTGCACAAAAATCCGTTTTCAAAAACCAAATACTAATATTTAAATTTCAAGTTGATAGAGGTTTTTCAAGTATAATTAATTATTGGATTATCTTTGAATAATTTAAATAACTAAAATGTTTAAGAAATAAGCTTTTAATATTTGTATCAATGGGCACTAATTATTAAAATTCCTTTAAAATAGTAAAACATGCTTACTGCTGATGATTATTTTCTCCATTTTTTTACATATATTTTTTTATTTCATAACGGCTTCTTATGAATCAAGCTTAAAAAGACAAAGGTAAACGTTGATTTTCCTCAAAACTAACAATCATTTTGTCTTGAAACTAATAAGCGGTGATTATTTGCATTATTTTTTAGCTTTTTTAAAATGCAACAATAGAATAGTTACTTAATCATACCTGCAAATAAGTGATTTAATATCCAATACTTATTACGTTACTTATAACTTTTTATCTTTTTTGTACTTATCTTAGCTAAACACATAATCTCACTTTTATCAATAAAATGCAATAGCACTTAAGTAGATAATTTAAGATAATTAAGTGGATAATTAAGACAGTTAAGACATTTAAGTGGACAGTTAAGACAGTTAAGACATTTAAGTGGACAGTTAAGACATTTAAGTGACAGTAAAAATATTTAAAATAGTTAATTAGCAATAATTACTAATTATTAGTTAGGTGTAACTAGCTACAGAATCGCCTAGATAGTGCAGCAATTCTCATTACGAGAATAATTATTGTTATCATGTAATACTATGAAAAAATTCCAGTTAAACAATACTGTTGCCAATTTACGAGGGTTCAACGCCTGTAGAAATGGGATGAATGCGTCCTAAAGAAGTAAGTTTGGCAAAAATCTGAGTTAATAAAATAGGCTCAGGGATTTCGGTAAGGATTTTTAACATTTCATGAACATATCGAAAATTACGGTAGTAAGCCTTAAGATCAATAATGCCGGAGTCGGGATTCTGTTGACGAAAATCAGATAGAAGATGATGAGATAAATTGACCATAAAGAATGCTCGCGTTAGCAGCATTAGTCACGGCAGTTTGGCTTAAATTCATAAAATCTTCTAATCCACAAAACTGTTGGCATCTCGAAAGTTAAACTCAATTTGAAAACGAAGCTTGTAATAATCGATTATCTGTTTGTAGGAAAAATATAGGTCACTAGAAAATAGAATTACATGACTACAAGCATTAGTTTTAATATTGGTTTTGACTAAAATAACTATATTCAGTGCTTGAGCAAATTCCTTGTGGAGTAAAGTAGCTTGATAAATATCCGTTTTGATATCCTCGTCAATCCTACTTTTACACAAATATTTGTCAGATATATTACAATAGTCAATCTTATCACCGTATTTACGGCGAGAGCGACAATTGGGGTCAGGGTTTTGATAAGGTATATATAGTGCCAAATCGCAGCGAAGTTTAGAAATGATATGCAAGTTAACCTGGCCAGCCATCTGCAAGGCATTATTGTTCCCTAAATGACACTCTAAAACTAAGTAGGTCAAGGGTATAAAGTTAGCTACTAACTTGACTAACTCATTAATCTTTTTTAATTCTTAGTAATTCAGATGTTAGAATTACTTCTGTTTTGTTTTTGTTCTTACTCCCTTTTGGTCGTCCACATTTACGTTTATCTTGGGCTTGTACTTCTGGATTTGGTGATGGGCTATTTTTTTCTACATCGCTCTTGATCACCTGTTCTATCAAAATTGGAAATGAGTGTCTTTATTGAACACTTTCTAGCGATAATGCAAAAAAAGATAGTCCTGATATCGGTTTATTTACTAGACTAGAAAAAATCTATTCAATCCATAAGTTTTTTTACCTGCCTTACTGACTACAACTTCATCTCCTGCAAGCAAATATACCTCATTTGCACGAAACAAATGCTTGCGGAAAAACAGCCAAAACAACGTGGCCCAAGGTATTACTGTATGAAAGAAGCAAGGGCATTGTCCGATAGCTACCACCAATCCCTACCCAACGTGATATTCCTAACATAGTGACTCGGCCCCTCATTGCTAACATAACCTGAGTTCGATGGTTAGACAACGGCAAAAAGCTTGCTAGATATGAAACATAAGAAACTGGGCAGGTGTTGCGTGCGATGCCTGCGGCGGGCTACGCCTACGCTAAGATTGATTGAGAATGAGCAAAAAAGGCACAAAAAAACGCCGAGACTAAAAATATCTAAGAAAAATGAGGGTCAGGGCTTAGTCTACCATTGTATCTCGCCTCGATATCGTACAAATTTTCTCTGATATGGATGATTTTTGCAACCAATGGGAAAGCTTGTGGCAGCAAGTACCACAGCTACCATCAACAATGGGAGAACGGCGCAGTAAATCAAGGATGCATTTATCAGAGGTGATGACAATAGCCATTGCATTTCATGGTAGTGGTTATAAGACTTTCAAGGAGTTTTATACATTGCATGTGTTACAAAGCTGGCGTGGAGCATTTCCCAACTCGGTGAGTTACACCAGGTTTGTGGAACTGATGCCTTGGTGTTTAATCGCTATCGCATTTTTAGAGGTTCGAAGTCTAAAACAATGAAAGTAAAGTTGCCAGAATTTTTCTGATGGGCTTATTCAATTCTGTTTAAATTGGAATTTCAATCCAAAATTCTGTGCCTTTTCCTGGTTCTGATAAGCAATTCAAAATTCCACCATGTTTTTCTACTACAATTTGGTAGCTAATTGACAGCCCTAGCCCTGTTCCCTTACCCACCTGTTTTGTTGTGAAAAAGGGATCAAATAACCGTTTTCTAACGTCTTCCTCCATCCCTAATCCGTTATCAGCAATTCGAATTACAACAAGTTTATTATCTAAAATTTCAGTCCTAATTATAATTTGCGGTTGTTTATCAGTTTTGTTTAAATTGCTCATTGATTCTTCTAAAGCATCGATTGCATTAGTCAAAACATTCATAAATACTTGATTAAGCTGCCCAGGATAGCAATCAACCAAGGGTAAGTTTCCATACTCTTTAACAATAGATATATCCAATCCAATACCATTATTTTTCCAGCGATGATGCAAAATTAATAGTGTATTTTCAATTCCTTCATGAATGTCAACTAGTTTTTTATCTGCTTCATCGTGGCGAGAAAAATTCCGCAATCCTAGAACAATTTCACGGATACGATTAGTACCCATATTCATTGAATACAAGAGTTTGGAAAGGTCATCGGTAATAAATCCTAAATCAATTTTTTCAGCAAAATCGTGAATTTCTGCCTGGGGGTTGGGATAGTGTTGCTGATAAAGGTGCAATAGAGTTAACATCTCTTTAAAGTATTCGTTAGCATAGGTTAAGTTGCCGTGAATAAAGTTAACTGGATTGTTAATTTCATGGGCAACTCCAGCTACTAATTGTCCTAAGCTGGACATTTTTTCATTCTGGATCAGTTGAGATTGAGTTTGCTGCAATTTATGCAAGGTTTCGGTGAGCTTTGTGGCTTGAGTTTGAGCAGCTAAAGTAGCAGAGCGACTTTGGGTATAAAGCTGTGCATGATCGATGGCGATCGCTAGTTGATCGCAAACAGCTTGTAGCAGGCTAATTTCACTATTAGTCCAAATGCGATCGCCACTGCAATGACTACACACAATTGCCCCAATCTCTCCGGAATTACTTTTAACTGGTAGCAGTAGTTGAGATGTAATGCCAAACTCAATTAAAAGTTCTTGTATATCATAATCAAGATGTGAATTGCTATTAGTATTGTCGATACAAATTAGCTCTTGAGAGAGAAGTATTTTTGTTAAAAAAGTATTTTTTTGCAGTGGAAGACTGCCTAACATCGTTGGTAAGTTAAGATTTCGTGCTTCATAGGTAATAGTCAGGCTTGGTTGAGATGGGTGCGGTAAGTAACAAAGAAAGTAGCAACGATCAATTTGTAATAAGCTACGAATTTCATTAACAGCAGTTTCTAGGATCATATCTAGGTTAAGAGAACTGCGGATTTGACTAGCTAGACGCAGTAATAAGGCTTCCCGCCGGCTGAGGAGTTCTTCTCGTGCCAAGATGCGGTCAATAGCCACAGCAATATTGTTGGCGATCCAATTTAATAAATTATGAGTTGGTTCAGTAAATAACTGCTTGCTGAATAAAGCTATTATACCGATTACCTGCTGCTCTACTATCAGGGGATAAGCAGAAAATCGAACAATTGAAAATGTAGAATCAAGAAGATTTTCTGAGTTATTAATTGATAGTTCTCCATTAAAAATAGCTTGGTGGTTTTGATTCATTAAGCCAATGATGTTATTAGCTAAAACCATGTGATTTGGGAAATCTTGGGTATCGCTCAAAGCACTACAAGCAACATCTGTACAATGAACACCAGCCTGTAATTGTAGCTGATTTGTCTGTCTTTCAAATGTCCAGATACAAACAAAGGCGATATCAAGATGTTGGCAAATAGCATTTGTACAGTTTTGCAGAATTTCTGGAAGTGTACCACTTTGAGATAAGGCTAAACTGACTTCTGCACTCAAAACTGACAAGCGCGATCGCTCCAATAAAGCTAACTCTGAAAGCTTACGCTGTGTAATATCCGTACGAATAGACACATATTGATAGGGTTTTTCATTTGGGTTCAACATTGGGGCGATCAAAGTATCTACCCAATAAAAACTGCCATCCTTGGCTTTATTTTTAATTTCTCCTTTCCATATTTTTCCTTTAGCAATAGTTTTCCATAAATTTGCAAAAAATTCTTTTGTATGATGTCCAGAATTGATAATACGATGATCTTGCCCTAAAAGTTCTTCTCTAGAATATTTAGAAATTTCACAAAATTGGTTATTAACATAAGTTATTCTTCCGGTATTATCAGTAATAGCTACCAGTGAATGGGCATTTAAGGCAAATTTAAAAGCTTCTAGCTCTTGGATAGACTTCTGTAACTCTATCTCTTTCTGTTTATTAAGAGTAATGTCACGAGCTACTGCATAAATCAAGTTTTCTTCACTGAAGCCAGTTGCATTCCACGACAGCCATTTGTAAGAACCATCCCGACAAAGATACCGATTTTCAAAGCTGATTGCATCTACAGATTGTGTAATTTTTTTGGCTGCGATGATAGTGGATTCACGGTCTTCAGAGTGAACAAATTCGATAAAGGGTTTGCTAATAAGTTCTTCATCTGACCAACCTAATGTTTGTGCCCATTTTGGGTTTAAATACTTAAAATAACCGTCAAAGTTAGCAATACACAATAAATCTATAGAAAGTGAGAAAAATCGAGAGTATTTTTCTTCAGATTGTTTGTACCCAGATTCTACTAATTTCATCAGATATTTAGGTATAAATCTTTTTTGTTAAAGGTAAAATAAGTTGATGCATTTTTCATAAATTTAATAACCGTCTTAATAGGATATTATCGAGCTAAAAACCGTTGAATATCAGCTCCTATGAAGCCTGTTTAATTTACGAGTAAATACGTAATCAACTTAATAGTAGAGGCCATAACTGTCTACTAGTTTTTACTGAAAAAGCTAGTTTTAACTTAATTCTCTACTAAATAAAGGTTTCCCAAAAGAGGTGTAAAGTAAACATTTATATTTTGAATTAGAGATAAGAAGTGTTACGTAAAGGTAGCACCTGTTGCTTAACAGCATCAATTCTTTAATCTGCTTAATATTGTTTGCCAGGGTATTATGTCGAGTATAGTATGAGGGTTCTTGGCTATCCCTCCCAATCAACCAGCACCCCATCAACACAAGCAATCCCCCACTGCGGATACTTCGCCAGCAATTTCTTGATCACAATCTGCTTTCGCGGGATCATCATCCCAGCACTCTTGCAAGAAGTCAAACCCCGGATTCTCCCCCGAATTCGCCGCAACTTTGAGTTTCTGCATACGCTTGCAACTATAGCCTTATGTGACCACTTTTCAGCATTTGGCACGGACGCGGCGGAACCTTTGCCCTCGTGATCCGCTTTCACTCCAAGACCAACACAGCAGAATAACCCTGTTTTACTTGACCATGTGTTTGATTAGCGTAGACGTGAAACGGCTTGTCACTACACATCGCCGAACTTGAAGAAAATTCATTTACGGCAATGGGCGTGGCGGAACAAGTACCATCTCTACGAGATGCTACGCGAACATGATAGTCTCTCGGCTCAACACCACAGTCCTGATTTTCAGCCAACAACGAAGCAGATTCACTCTGTACAGCCGTCGGTTACTTAAACAAATCCAAAATAATCGCTATACCTACGAAACCTCTCACAGTGCAGAAATTATCGGAGTGGCTTTACTCGTAATTGGCTTAGTTAGTTTTATGGGTGTGATAATTCGGGCAATGAATTTATAAATTAACCAGTCCTAAAGAGGATATAGAATTTTGGGGTTTTTGTTAAAAATTACATATTCTCAAGAGGTCAGATTTATGTCTCTGCGTGAATATAAACCCGGAAATACTTTCCCCGGTGTCATCGGTCGGACAGTTGATAAATCCAGTCCAGCTTGGCCAGAACCGTTGCGATCTAAAGAAGGAACACCAAACGTCCTATTTATCGTTTTCGATGATACAGGCTTTGGGCAATTTGGATGTTACGGAAGTCCCATCAAAACACCCAACCTAGACGCACTAGCCGCCAATGGCTTACGCTACAACAATTTACATACAACGGCGTTGTGTTCACCCACCCGTTCTTGTCTTCTGACTGGGCGCAATCACCATTCTAATGCCATGTCCTGCATTACAGAAGGTTCTACGGGTTATCCCGGTGGTAATGGGAATATTCCTTTTGAGAATGGGTTTCTCTCGGAGATATTATTACAGAAGGGTTATAACACTTATGCGATCGGGAAATGGCATTTAACGCCCGCAGACCAGATATCTGCGGCCGGCCCCTATGATCGCTGGCCTCTTGGTCGCGGTTTTGAACGTTTTTATGGTTTTCTAGGCGGAGAAACCCACCAGTATTATCCAGATTTGGTTTATGACAACCACACCGTTAAGCCAGAAAAGACCCCCGCAGAAGGCTACCATTTGACCGCAGACTTGGCAGACAAGGCAATTAGCTTTATCGCTGATGCCAAGCAGGTTGCCCCCAATAAACCTTTTTTCATGTATTTCTGTCCTGGTGCGATGCACGCCCCCCATCATGTGCCGAAAGAATGGGCTGATGCCTACGCCGGACAGTTTGATGATGGCTGGGAAGCTTACAGGGAAAAGGTTTTTGCCCGTCAGCAGGAAATGGGGATTGTCCCCGCAGATGCCGAACTTTCCCGCCATGATCCCGATGTCCCGCACTGGGATTCCCTCTCAGCCGCAGAAAAACGGCTTTATGCCCGGATGATGGAAGTATATGCTGGCTTTTTAACCCACACTGACCACCATATCGGTCGCTTACTCGATTTTCTGAAATCTATTGGTGAGTTCGAGAATACTGTAATTATGGTGATTTCGGACAATGGGGCCAGTTCTGAAGGGGGGCCAACTGGTTCAGTTAATGAGAACCTCTTTTTTAACAATGTGCCAGAATCCCTAGAGGAAAATCTCAAGGCACTAGATAAGCTAGGCAGTCCAGAAACTTTCAACCATTATGCTTGGGGTTGGACTTGGGCAGGAAATACGCCTTTCCGTCGTTGGAAACGGGAAACTTATCGGGGTGGAATCAGCGATCCCTTGATAGTCCATTGGAATCAAGGCATTGAGGCAAAAGGTGAAATCCGTACTCAGTACGCTCATGCTATTGACCTAGTACCGACTGTGCTGGAATTACTGGAAATTGAACCACCAACAACGATTAAGGGTGTTACTCAATCTCCCATTGAAGGTGTCAGTTTTGCCCATACTTTTAATCATAGTACCGTACCTACTAAGCACCTGACCCAATATTTCGAGATGATGGGACATCGTTCTCTTTACTATGATGGTTGGCGGGCGGTTTGTCCTTGGCCTGGCCCCTCATTTACAGAAGCAGGGCAGTTTTTTGGTGAGGCGATTTCGGCGGAAACTCTGACGGACTTGGATACCCACCATTGGGAACTGTATCACGTCGCTTCAGATTTTGCGGAAAATCACAATATTGCGGCTGATAATCGCCCTAAATTAATTGAAATGATTGCCACTTGGTACGTAGAGGCGGGTAAATACAATGTGTTGCCTGTGGATGGCAGAGGCGTACAACGATTTGCAGAAGAACGTCCTCAGATTGTCGTCAATCGTAGCCGCTATACTTACTATCCTGATACTCAGGCAATCCCAGCCAATTGTGCCGTCAAGTTGCTCAATCGTTCTCACAGTATTACGGCTGATGTGGAAATTCCCACAGGTGGCGCAGAAGGAATATTACTTGCTCATGGGGGTAATGATAGTGGCTACTCCTTCTATGTCAAAGATGGCAAACTGCACTGGGTTCATAATTATGTAGCGCGATCGCTCTATCATGTCGAGTCTGGGTTATCTGTGCCGGAAGGTCGTCACCAGTTGCGCTTTGAGTTTAAAGTCACGGGTCAACCAGATTTAGCCAAGGGGAAAGGAACGCCAGGTCGCGCCGAACTTTATATCGATGGGAAATTAGTTGGGCAAGCCGATGTCCCTGTAACTACTCCCTTAGCACTAGGTCTGACCAGTGGTGTGACTTGTGGAATTGCCCCTGGTGCGCCTGTAACACCCGATTATGAACCGCCCTTCAAGTTTACGGGCAAGATTTATAGTGTGATAGTGGATGTTAGTGGAGATTTGATTCAAGATAAGGAAGCTGAAATGCGTACCATTATGGCACGACAGTAGAGAGTCAAGTCGCTTTGCTCCAATTAAAAATTAAAAATTATTAATTAAAAATTGCAAGACGCTCTCTACGAGACGCTAAAAGCGAACGCGGACTCGCTCTAAGCGTTCGCGGTAGCGTCTCGTAGAGAAGCCATGCCGTTGGCGCAGCCTCTCGTAGAGAAGGCTTTACGCTACGCTATCAGTGGAGCCATGCACCATCCCTTATTACTGGTTCTCGTTAAAGTCACTATTTTTTCTCTGATGTTAGCCATAGGGTGCAACCTCTCTTTTGAAAAGATGCGCTCCTTCTGGCGAAAACCTGCCTTAGTATTCCGTGCGCTTTTAGCGGTTGTTGTGCTGGTTCCTCTAGTAGTTATTCTCCTGTTGAAACTGTTTAACTTACCACCGGCAGTGATGATCGGATTGGCAATACTTGCAGCTTCTCCGGGTGCGCCTCTGACCACAAAGCGATCGCAACAGGCTGGAGGCAGCTTCCACTACTCAGCAAGTCTTCAGCTAACTCTGGCAATACTTGCGGTTTTTGTTACTCCCATTACCTTGGCAATTTTCGCCACCTTATTTGCGAGTATTTCACAAAAGGTGGCAATTTTAGAAGTTGCCCGACAAGTAATTATGGTGCAGTTATTACCCGTCAGTCTCGGTATTTTGATGCAAAAGTTCGCACCTACATTTACCCAACAGATTGCTAAACTCTTGACTTTTATTGCTAACAGTCTCTTTTTGGCGCTAGTTGTTTTAGTGTGCATCTTAGGGCTGCCAATGTTTTCCAAAGTTGGGGAATTACCACTGGTAGCGATCGCAATTATGGTGATTGCCTCTCTAGGAATGGGACACGCTTTAGGCCGATTCGATGATGATACCCGATCTACCTTGGCGATTTTCTGTATTGCTCGCAATTTTGGTTTAGCTTTGTTTATCGCTATTTTGAATCATGTACAACAGCAGGTGATTCCGACACTGGTGGCTTATCTCATTTTGGGAGCTTTTGTAGGTGTTCTTTACTCATTCTGGAATAAACGCAGATTACCGTAATTTCTCACAAATTAGAGGAAAATATTCATCTACGATCGCAACTGTTGGATGAGCATCTCTTGCCAGATGTTTCAGGATTTGTAATTCTACATCCGTTGTCCTACTTACTTTCCAGGGTTTTTTCTTCTAATACTTTTATTTAGAATACCCGGAAAGTGACAGAAGAGGGGTAAGAGGCAAAGATAGCTGCTGGGGTATCGTTAACCATGTGGGCGAATTCAGTTGTACTGTCAAAACCTGGGATGGCGAGTACGCCGTTGGGTCGCAGCACCTGAAATCTTACGATTACTTGCCTGCTGAATGTGAGCAGATCAAAGAAATCAGCGATCGCATTAATCGGGTGTATTCAGACTCACTGGAGGAGACAGTCAAAAATCTGTTGCAGTTATTGGGTAAGCTGAATCGACCTTATCTTACTGCTGTGGAAGAGAAATTGTTGACGCTTCTGGAGTCGGAGTATGGGAGAATACCCTGAACAATTCTGGCAATTTGGCATCCAATGGCTTTGGGTTGCAGTTTCAATGGAGTTAGCAACACAACGGGACAGCGAAGAAGTTGTACGAGGGATGTGGCAAAACTTTCCGCTTCTGGTGTCCCGTGCTATGCCAGTTGTCAAACGAGTGCTGTAAAAACGCTCTACATAATTGATGCAGCAATCAAAAGAGTTCAGTTAAGGCTCTACAACTGGCTAGAAATGAACAAAACCAAATAGGATTTCAGAAGATGTAGATAGGCCTCCTCTTTGGATGACACCTGATTCTAATTTGATGCGACCATCAACCAGTAAGTTTTTATTTCCTGGATCGGAATCTCTTCCTACATACAATCCCCCATTTATTGCCAGTGTTGCTTGAGGATTCGTTGTGCCATAGAAGTCAAAGCAGATCATGAGGGTGAAGGTTCCGCCGCGCCCGTCACTGAAAAATGGTCACATGAGGCGATCGTAGCGAGGTCAAATATTCCACCTGTAAGAAGGGAGAAACTGAATCGAGCAGCAAATTCAGGGGAGAATCCGGGCTTTGAGTTCTTGCAAGAGTGTTGGAATGATGATCCGGCACTTGTGATTGCGATCAAGAAGTTGCTGGCGAAGTTTCCGCAATTGGGAATTGCTTGTGTGGATGGGGTGTTGATGAAGTTTGCGATCGCTTATCTTAAAGAGACACTCTGAACATGGATTGTTTCGTTTTCACAAAGCTACACCAAGATGACTACTAAAACTGTTGATGGTGTTCAAACACAATACCGTTTAGGGAACCCTATATATATTATTAATAGAAAGTGAGCGATGAAAGCACCTTCTGTTTGCTGGGGTTTGATCGATATAATGCTGACAGGTGGGATGTTCCTTTGGTGTGCCTCTGTAAGTGCCCAGCTAACTCCCGATGGCACCCTCAATACTGCTGTCTCCCAAAGCGGTAATAACTTCACCATTACTAATGGTAGTGCCGCCAACAGTAACTTATTTCACAGTTTCCAGCAGTTTTCGGTTCCCACTGGCGGTTCGGCTACTTTTGATTTAGTAAACACGCCCAACATTTCTACCATCTTCAGCCGTGTTACCGGCGGTAATATTTCTAACATTGATGGCTTGATTCAGACGATTAACGGCAACAACCCCGTCAGTCTCTTCTTGATCAACCCTAGTGGGATAATCTTTGGAGCCAATGCCCAACTAAATATTGGGGGTTCATTTATTGGTAGCACTGCCAGCAGTATTAAATTTGCCGATGGCGCTGAGTTTAGTGTAATTAATTCTGAATCTGCCCCCTTGTTGAGTATCAATGTTCCCATTGGGTTGCAACTGGGTAACAATCCCGCACCCATCAACATTCAAGGTACAGGACATACTTTGAGGAATGTCAGTGGACTGGCTCTGCTTCCCCCGATTCAGACTCCCAATTCTACAAAACTGCGGGTACAGCCGGGAAACACCCTAGCTTTAGTGGGTGGCGACATACATCTAAATGGGGCAAACCTGATCGCTGAAAGAGGGCGAGTTGAATTGGGTAGTGTAAGCGGAAAAGCATTGGTCAACCTGATACCAACCGCACAGGGCTATACACTGGGATATGGTAATGTACAAAGCTTTGGCGATATTCAATTGGCACAGCGATCGCTATTAGATATCAGCGGCGTGAATGCAGGTTCCGTTCAAATTCAGGGTAGGCAAATTCAATTCACCGATGGCTCTCTAGTACTGGCGCAAAATTTTGGCAATCTCCCCGGCGGCGACATTCGCCTTCAGGCTACAGAGGCGGTTGATTTGATTGGCAAAACAACTGATGGCACAATTCAGAGCGGAGTGCGTAGTAATGCTTTTGGTATGGGAGCTAGTGGGAATATCAGCGTTATTACTCCCAACTTCACTATCAAGTCGGGAGCGGGGTTGAATAGCACAACTTTTGGAAAAGCTCCCAGTGGCAATATTTACATTGATGCAACCGCCATTGAACTGTCTGGCTTTTCACCCAATAATCCTGCTGATGTCACCACAGTCAACACTACTACACTAGGCACTGGGAATGCTGGTGATGTTTTTGTCAATAGCAATAGTCTACTAGTATCAAGCGGTGCCTCACTATCTTCGGCTACCTTTGGCAGTGGTTCTAGCGGTAAAGTGACGATTCGCAACACCAACACCACGGTGATGGGAGAAAGTCCCTCTGGACTTTACAGCAACATTAGCTCAACTACATTTGCAACCGGAAGTGCCAAAACCTTGACCCTGAATACTGCCAAATTGCAAATTTTGGATGGGGGAGCAGTTGCTACCACCTCATTTTTTGCAGGTAATGGGGGAGATTTGAGCATCAATGCTACTGAAGCGATCGCAATCAATGGTCAAGGTCGGGCAACTAATAGTAGCATTAACGCCTCCACCATCCGACCCGATGCTTTATTGCGGAAACGATTCGGTCTGCCAGATATATTAACGGCGAATGCCGGCACTTTGAGCATTACCACACCGAACTTAACGCTGACGAATGGCGGGACAGTCAGTGTCACCAGTCAAGGTAGTGGAAATGGTGGCAATATTAATATCAGTGCAGATGCCATCCAATTAAAGAATCAAGGCTTTATTCAAGCACAAACAGAATCCGGTAATGGTGGCAATATTAAATTGTCCGCTAAAAACCTGTTGCTTCTACAAGACAATAGCCAGATAACCTCAACAGCTGGAGGTTCAGGGAATGGAGGTAATATAAACATCAATGCACCTATCATCGTCGGCTTAAAAAACAGCGACATTATTGCCAATGCAGTACGAGGCAGAGGTGGTAATATCCAAATCACCACCCAAGGCATCTTTGGGCTGAAATTCCGTCCCCAACTCACTCCAGAAAGTGACATCACCGCCAGTTCCCAATTTGGGGTGAGTGGCACGGTTCAAGTTAATACTATCGGTATCGATCCAAATTCGGGTTTAGTGGAACTGCCTGCAAATGTCACCGATCCATCCCAGCAAATTGCTACAGGCTGCGCGGATAGTGAAGGCAGCCGCTTTGTGGCAACGGGACGAGGTGGTGTGCCGCAAAATCCCCTTCAGCAGGTAACGAGCGATCACACTTGGTCTGATATCCGCAATCTGACTGCATACCGCAAAACAGGCGAAGTGATAGCTCAAATACCCACAAAAGAGGCAGTTCTTGTCCAGGCTACAGGTTGGCGACGTAATACACAAGGAAAAATTGAGTTGATTGCAGATAAATCTCCTACTCAGGCGCAACAACCATTAACCTGTGCTGCTGTTCCTAAAAATTAATGACGTTATAAATAATGCCCTGAATGGGAACTCTAACTTTAAATCAGTAAAGGAAGTCTTTGGTGATCAGAGTCGTACCCTTTCTATTTATATTAGATAAGTGAGTTATTTACTCCAGGAATGATGCTAAGGGCGATCGCTACCTTTAGTGAATCTCTTTCAGAGAGCGATCGCTGGCGTTGATTCTGCGATTGAACTGAATTACGTGATACTGCCGTCTGCTGCCCAAGGTGAATGTTGTAGATGTCGCCGCCAATTTGCCCAGCATTCACTGTGCCAGCGTTAATCAACCCACCACCAAACTGTGAATTGCGTAAGTCATTACTGGAGACTTGCTTTGGGTCTTCTGAATCGGGCATGGGTTTGACTTGAGCGTTCTTAAGCGTCGTTGTTGTGAATACTAGCACCATTTCGCTGTGCCTCAGCAATTCACTGTTCCTTTTGTAGTACAGAAGTTAAATGCTCTAACCAGCCCTTTAGTTATTAAATAAAACTTGTTGAGAATAAATCCTCTTTTCCTTTTACCACAAATTGCTACACTCTCTATTCTATAAGCATTTTAGAACATTTTGTCTCTTATCAAGCATCTGGACACTCATCTATAAATTCTTGTAATTCTGCGATTTTAGCTTGTAGATACTGATTTATTATTGTTCGCTGTTAGACAAAATTATCTCTCCGTATTATCTCGTAGTTTTTTTCAGAAATCAAATATGATTCCTATATACTCAGGCTTAATACTTAAGAATATCTATTTTGCAGTAGGAAGTTAGCTATGTCTCAATTCGATTAGCCTTACCCCTCTTCTGTCACTCTCCGGGAGGGCGATCGCTAGAAGCCTGATAAGGCAATCAATACAAGCTATCCTATTAGAAAAAATGGGTCTTGTATTTGTTATTAGAAAATAAGCGTGTGATTGCTTGCTATACAAAAGCTCTAGAATTTAGAAATAGTAAATGTTTTCGGAGAGTGACAGAAGAGGGGTAAGCTAAAACACAAATCACTAACAGTTAACAGTCAACACTTATGTGAAACAGCTTAACAAATAAAGACTCTCCTCCTATCTTGAGGTTAAAAGGAAAATTTGAGGAACTTGTGAAGAAGTGGTTAATGCTCCCTAGACTATTCAAAAAGTGGTTTAAATCAACAGCCTCAACCTTGTAGGTGATGCTTACCAATCAATCTAACAGTACTAGCTTGCAGTCCTTTATCACCTTCTTCCTCTGCAAAACGAACTTCATCTCCCACCTGCAACTGCTCAAAATCACCATTGAATAGACTGTTGCGGTGAAAATAAACTTCGCTACCATCAGGTGTTTCGATAAAACCGTAGCCTTCATCAGAGAACAAAGACGCAATTCGTCCATGAGGCTGTTCTGCGTGAGTCTTGGTTTCCTGACGCAGCATACTGGTGTGGTCTTGCAGTTTGCGCTTGGCTGCATCAAAAGCATCACGAATTGCTACATAAATATCCTCGTGAGATTGATGTTCAGGTGGGTCACGTCTGACAACGATTTCCCCCGTTGGCACAGTGATGTCAATTCGCACCTGGTAAAGTTTACCGTTACGGTGATGTCGATGTGGGGCATCAACTATGACTCGACAGCTCGTAATCCGGTTATAAAAATGCTCTAGTTTATCAGCTAAGGAGCGAATTTTTGCTTCTACTGCTTCTGATGCTGGAATATTGTGAAAGGTGATTTGTAGTGGGATTATCATGTGTTCTCCTATTTCTCAAGTGTCTCTTGCCTGGATTGAGAGATTGCTCAGGCAAGGTGCTAATTAAGATGCGTTTTTCCAATCACATAACAACTCATGCTCTTGTTTTACTGGGAGTTGACGGAGGGGAACTTGAGGAGTACCAATATCTGTTGAATGTTGAGATAACTGTTTTTTCTTAATTACCTTTTTTACCTGCAATTTTGGTTGAGTGGCTGCAATGGTCATTCTACTCACCTCCCATACTAAATCAGGAAGGAAAAATCGTGATATCTGCGACATATATAGCAACAATTACAACTCAGTAATCAATGTATCTGATAATTTTAGCTAGTTGTTGCCCTGCTTCAGCGCGATTTCGGAATCTTGTTTTGATTTGACTGATAGTAGCCATAACTGACCGCCGCTTACCAGATATCTTTTAGGTTAGATAACAAATTTGAGAAAGTTGTGAGAAAAGCAAAACTACCTCACAAGTTCTTCAAATTTTTCTTTTAGCATCAAATTAAAGCCAAATAATTAGCCACGTTGCACTTGGAATTTTAAACACTCCTAACTTATAAAAACTGGTGAATTTACTATGCAAAACTTATCTAATCAACCAGTGAAAAGTGCTCATGAACTCAAAAGAAAGTATGAAGCAGGAGAAAGAGACTTTCGCGCAGCTGAGTTATCTAAAGTTGACTTACAAGAAACTTATTTAGAAGGAGTAGACTTTAGCGGAGCCAACTTGGATGCAGCCAAGCTTAGTAGAGCAGACTTGAGTGGTGCTAATCTCAGTGGAGTTTATTTAAGAAAGGCAAATCTGAGAGGAGCTAACCTCAGTGGTGCAGATTTGTTTAAAGATAAATTGGTAGGAGCAGATTTGAGTGAAGCTGACCTCCGAGGTGCAGATTTAAGAGGAGCTAACTTGAACGGGGCTAACTTAAATGCAGCCAAATATGACAGCTACACAGTTTTTTCAGAGGATTTTGACCCTGTAAGCGCCAAAATGATGCAGTTGGAAGAATAATAAGGAGATATGTTATGGCTCATGTCCTGACATCTGAGAAAGTCTTCCCTCTAATGGTAGATTTACGCAGATATTTACACCGCTATCCTGAACTGGCATTTGAGGAAAAAAAGACAGCATCCATCGTAATAGATGAACTTAAGCGTTTAGGTATTCCTTTTTCGTATGGTGGGGTGGGTAGTGGCATCATTGCCAAGCTGATCAATAGTGGACAAAAAGCGCCGACAATTGCTGTGCGGGCTGATATGGATGCTCTCCCCGGACAAGAAAATACGGGATTGCCCTTTGCTTCTTTGCACCCAGGTAAGATGCACGCCTGCGGTCACGACGGTCACATGGCAATGGTGTTGGGCGCAGTAGCTTTATTGAAAGAGAATCCGCCACCGGGAAACGTGGTTTTCATCTTTCAACCTGCTGAGGAAAAGGGTGGTGGCGCGAAAGTCATGATCCAAGCTGGTGCTTTAGAAGGCGTAAATGCCATCTTTGGCGGTCATGTTACCCGTCACTACCAAGTCGGAGAGATTATGGTTGCCAAGGGAGTAATTACTGCCCAATCTGATGGCTTTACTATTCGTGTCAAAGGAAGAGGCGGACATGGAGCTAGACCTCATGAAGCTGTTGATGCTGTAGTTGTTGCCGGACTGCTAATTATGGCTGTGCAAACCCTGGTTTCACGAGAAATCAACCCCGCCTATCCTTCAGTAGTTACCATCGGTAAAGTAGAAGCAGGTAGTGCAGGTAATGTCATCGCTGAGGAAGCAATTCTAGAAGGTACTATTCGCACAACAAACTTAGATGTGCAGAACCACATAATTGACGGACTAAAGCGCATAGCCACAGCCGTGGGAGAACTGCACAATGCCAGAGTAGAGGTAGAAATTCGCCACGGATACCCACCTGTCATTAATACAGGAAAAGAAACAGAAATTGCTCGACGGGCTGTAGTTGAGATTTTGGGTTCCAAGGGATTAGTCACAATGGATTATCCCAGCATGGGAGCAGAAGATTTTTCTTTCTACTTGTTACACGTTCCTGGGTGTTACGTCAGATTTGGTGCTTGTCAACAAGGTTGTGAGAACATTCCTTTGCATAGTCCTTCCTTTGACTTTGACGAAGAAGCATTGAAAGTTGGCGCAGCTTTCTTTGATCGGGTGGTTCGAGAAGCGATCGCAGAATATGCAGATAATTCTCAGTAAAAAACAGCAGAAGGCAATCAAAATTTTACCAATATCTTAAGTAATATTCATGAAAAGCGTAGATTTAATCAATTTGGCAGGGTTTCAAGAAGTTGAACATACAGCTGACTGGGCTTATCGCGTTTGGGGGCGGAATTTAACTCAGTTATTTATCCAAGCAGCGATCGCTCTTTATTATTTAGGCAGCATTTTTTTTCATCTGTTAAGAATTGCTGCCAAAAATTCAAATTTCAAATTTGAATTTTGAAATTCATCTTTTTTTTAGAAGCAGCAACAAGTATTAAGATGATTATTTGTCATAAAAATTTATAAAAATCTTAGGTGCAAGTTAATGGTTAGGAGGCGAGTCTTTCTACTTCAAAGCTTCAGTATAATTGGGTTAGTAGAATTATCTGCGATCGCTTGTAGTTCTGTGGGTAATAAAAATACCAAAATTGCCTCCACCCTAAGCAGTAAATTAACAACAGAGAGGAAAAGCATGAAATTAGAAAGTGTCTTTGGATCTAATAGCCAAATTCCTGCCAAATATACCTGTGATGGTGCTGATATTTCGCCTACTCTTAGCTGGGATGAACCTCCAAAAGAAACCCAAAGTTTAGCATTAATAGTCGATGACCCAGATGCACCCAGACACACATTTGTACATTGGGTACTTTACGATATACCTCCTACAGTTCGGCAATTACCAGAACACATTACTGCTACGAAAACCTTACCAAGTGGTGGAGTGCAGGGAAAGAATGATTTTAGCAAATTAGGTTATGGTGGCCCCTGTCCTCCTAGTGGTACACATCGGTATTTCTTCAAACTTTATGCTTTAGACAAAAACTTGGGTTTGCCACCAGGCGCAACAAAAGAGCAAATTTGGCAAGCAATGAAGGGTCATATTTTGGCAACAGCAGAGTTAATCGGATGCTACCAAAGTCAGCGTTAGACTTCCTGCGAATTGATGATTTTCTCAAAAGGACTAAGCAGAAATCTGAGTCTAATTGAGTGTAATTGAATTGTGTGTGAGTCCAAAACTTCACTCTTAGGTGGAATATTGGTTAGTAATATACTTTGACGGTTCCAAAAATATGGGTATGAACAGAAGATATTTCTAACATTCAGGAGTTATTCGTATGCACAAAGAATACATGGATGCTTTAGAAGAATTAATCGATAAATTGACATTAGCTGCAATCCTAGAGATGTTAGAGCGAATATGTCACAAAAAAGCAGAATATTTGCGAACTCATTGGCAAGATGAAACTTCAGCTAAGATGTGGGAAAAAGCTGCTCGACAAATAGAACAGATAAATATTGATGTTTGAGTAAATAGTCAAACTGTTTAAGTAAGGATTATGAACGTCTTCCCAAAATGAGTGAAGCTACGATATATGCCGTGATGACTCGTATTATGCTATTTCGTCTACTAGCCAGCTAAAGATTTACTTTATAAATGGTCTCTGATGATTCATCACAAAGCTAAATGAGAAATTAGAGGCGATCGCCTCAAGGGCGAACTAGAACATCAAGGCATCAGTATCCGGGCTGGGTCTATGTCCGGTTTATCTTCGCCAAGTGAACTTGGCGGGGTAAAGGGAAAGGGGGAAGGTGGGGCCCCCACGAAGTGGGGATAAGGGGCAGGGGGAAAGGTTTTAAATCCCTTACCCTTTCCCCTTTCCCCAGACCTCACAAGCGCATTTTTGGGTTGGCAGACTACTAGGGATGGAAATTGAGTTGCAATTACTCAATCCTTATACGCTGCAATTGGTAGATGGCATTTTACCGCTTTTAGCACAAGCTCCTGAAAATTCCTGGATTCAACCAGAATTTAATCAAGCGATGGTAGAGATTGCTTCCAAAGTTTGCTCAAATATCTATGAGTTAGAAGCCAATATTTTTGCAATTCTGCGTGACCTCAAAGCTAGATGTCAAGCACTGGGTATGACTATTTGTGCAGCCGGAACTTATCCATGTTGCGATCGCTTTGCCGCTATTACCCCTATTCCCAGGTATCTGTCCCAGCAACATACATCTGGCTATCTCGCAGATTTAATGATGACTTGTGCGCTTCAGCTTCATGTAGGAATGCCATCGGGTGATGCAGCTATAGATGTTATGGGCAGACTTAAACCCTATCTCCCCATTTTGTTGGCTCTGTCTGCTAGTTCACCCTTTTGGTGGGTCAGGATACTAGCTTTGCTTCCTTTCGCCAAAGGTTTTTATCATCGATGAGAACCTATGGTATTTGTCCCACTTTTAAAAATTGGCAGGATTTTGCTAATTTCTTTGCTAATTCTCAACATGCAGGGATGTTTGAGATTATCCGCGATATCCATTGGGATTTGCGTCCCCAACCTGATTTCGGAACTCTTGAGGTTAGGGTAATGGATGCTCAACCAACGATCAAAGAATCAATGATGTTGGCGGCTTTTATCCATTCTTTAATTGTGTATTTGCATCATCACAGTCAAGGAAAGCCAACAGAATTTTTGCTAACTCCCCTTCCTTGGTTGATTGAAAGAGAAAACTACTTTCGCGCATCTCGTTGGGGTTTAGATGCTAATTATATTGAAGATGAACAAGGTAATAGCAGATCCATCAGGAATATAGTTAAAGATATCTTGAATGTACTAGCAGAAACTGCCGATACGTTGGGAAATAGCTCATATCTATTCCAATTAGAAAAAAGATTAGACCAAGGAGCAAGTTATATTCGACAACGGCGAGTGTTTGAAAGCACAGGTTCTGTAAAAGCAGTAGTTGCTTCTTTAGTCAGCGAGTTAGAAGCTGAATTACTAGTACCAGAAGACAAGATACAGTATACACACAAATGATTTAATCACCTTTGGATTTGATGATATCTTACGGCGATCACATTTTTCATACTAATTCATCTGCTTGATTTTAACGTGAGTTCGACGGATAGAAAAGCCCAAAAAGCTAATAGTTGTTCAAATTAGTATCAGTATACCTTTCTTAAGACATAGGTTTTTGTCTCTTTCACACTCTTGAGGTAGAGATAAATATTTTCAAAAACTATATCCATTGCCTGATAAGTTAATCTAGTTATTTTTTACCATTTAGGAATACCTTGTGAATCAATGAGAAAAGTATTAACAAGGTTTTCTTGAAATTGAAATTACCATGTGGGTAGTAGCTATGAATATAGATATAGGGAAAATTATTACAGCTATTGGTGTCTTTGTAGCAATTTTTGGGGCATGGTGGCAGATTTATAGATTTAAAACTGAGAATAAAAAATAACTGATAATATAATTGAAGAATTAGTAGCGGATTGGAGTTGTTTTCAGAATAAGCTTGAGCATAAAAATTTCCTTCTTGGCTGCGTAGAAGTTAGGCGTATTGTCGATATTCATACAGGATTGTTTAATGATATTAGCATGAAACTGGGACTCATAGAAAATTATCCCGAAGTAATGAATATGGCACTTTAGCTAATTAGCTTATATTGCAGGTGATCAATAAAAATTTAAAACTTTTTTTGTTTAGATAAAAAGAAGAATAACCTCACACATCCTTTGTTTAAAAAATATTTTTTTAACAAAAATTTTAATTCTCCCTATAAAATACACAATGTTATATGGATAATAAAGTGATATTAGTTTTTATTATTATAGCATTAGCAAGTTTACTATTTTTACCATTATTTACCGTAAATCAAGATAAACAACCTTTGCTTTTGTCAAACTCCTTATCAATTAGGCAAACTATTGAACAGGTAAAAGAGCAATACGAATCTGATTTACTGCGTATTAATGGTGTTGTTGGTGTGGGAATTAGTGAATATGAAGATAAACCTTGCATCAAAGTGTATTTAGAAAATGAATCTCTGAATGTGCAAAAGCAAATACCAAAGCAGTTAAATGGATTCAAAGTAGATACACAAGTGACGGGATCTATTCAAGCACAGCCTAAATAATAACAAGCATTTTATCTCTGTAAATAGGAGATGACGATGAACCAAGTTAATACAGTTAAACAGGATTACGAGGAACAACTGATGAGGCTACCCAACGTTACAGGGGTTGGCATTGGTGAGAGGAGGGGAAAGACAGTGATTAAGGTTTTTGTAACTCAAAAAGTTCCAGAATCCGATTTGCAGCCTCAGGAAGTTGTTCCCAAGTCCATAGAAGGGTGTGAGACAGATGTTGAAGAAATTGGGACTGTAACAGCACAAATTTAAGCAAATCAACGGGAGATTTGATATGAAATTAGATGAAAATAAGATGATACTGTCTCAACAGTACACAGCAGAGGTACAAACAGCTCACAGAGCCGCCGTAGAAGAGTTTATGAATCCACAACAGCTACGCCCCAATGTTGTTGGTTTGGGAGTGGGCGTAAAGTGGCGGAATGGAGAACCTACAGGTGAGCCAGCATTATTGACATTAGTAACTCACAAGATACCAAGAGATGAGTTGAGTAGGGCTGATCTCATACCATCGAGATTGGCAGATATGCAAACTGATGTTTTGGAAATCGGTTATCCTTTCGCGGGAGTGGGAGAGTTACGCCAAAAACCCACACAGGTAAGAACCGAGTTAATGCAACCTACTAATGGTGCAACTGGAACTTATCGTGTTACTGAAAGGATGGAGATACCAGAGATGGGGGTTGAGTTGCTGGCTAAACGCGCCCGCCCAGCTGAAGGAGGCTACAGCGTTGGACATTACAAGATTACCGCAGGGACTATTGCTACTTGCGTGTATGATATTTTGCCAGGAGGTTCTACTAATCCGCCTGTGCATGGTGTAGGTACTCCACCCCGTTACTATATTCTCAGCAATAATCACGTTTTGGCTAACAGCAACGATGCTGCGGTGGGCGATCCTATATTGCAACCAGGCCCCTTTGATGGCGGAAACGCTTCTACAGATGTTATCGCTCGTCTGAACCGATTTGTACCGATTGACTTTGAACCAACAATTCCTAGAGAACAGCACCGCAACCTTGTAGATGCTGCGATCGCAGAAGCAGCATTTCATGATATTGATCGGGAAATCTACTGGTTGGGTTATGTGCGAGGCTGGCGACGCAAGCAGGATGTAACTGTGGGAATGCCTGTGTTTAAAACTGGGCGCACTACAAACTTTACAAGCGGTAGAATTACAGCGATTAGCGCCACTGTTGATGTCGGCTATGGTAACGGCAAGGTAGCCCGTTTCAAGGATCAAATTATTACCACTAATATTTCTGCTGGTGGTGATTCTGGTTCACTGGTTGCGACTTTGGTGAATAACACCCCGGCTGCTGTAGGGTTACTATTTGCTGGCTCGTCAGTAGCTACTATTGTCAATCAAATCGAAAATGTGCGATCGCTCCTGCGGGTAGAAATTGCAGAACAGATGCTTTAGAAGCACATCTTAGCCAATTAGTAGTCCACTAACCTAACATTATCGGTTGTGGACTAGAGAAAAGTTAAGGAGGAAAGAGTAAAAAAATCTTTCCTCCTTAACTCATATACCAAAAATGTTTTTATTTTTAAATCGAAATTTGCGACAGCTAATAAGTAGAGTTTAAATGGCATTGAACCAAGATTTACAGGCTCAATTGCCTAATAAACTTGGAATTTTTTTCAAAGCGCAAATATTAGTTAAGGTTTTATTTATCATGATACAAGTAATGCAATATATAACTGATTGTTAAAACTCCTTTCTATAGAGCGAATGGCTTCTCGTAGAGTACCTCTCGCTTTCAAGAATAGAGGCTTGAATGCCTGCTCGTCTGCACTTTTTTGTAGGGGTTGCAAGTTAGATTTAAGAGAAGTTTGTATATGATGTGAAGTAGCGATTGGAGAGAGGCAGCATTTGTTTGCCTCTCTATTTTTTGTGATTATATTGTTGTAAATTACTTGTTTTAAAATTTTTGTATTAATCGAATATTTTCCTTTATTTCATGTTTTCATCAACCCAAAGAATGAGAAGAATATTTACTTAACATCTCCCCCTAGAATCAGTAAAAAAATATCTAATTAAATCATCATAAATATGTAGGTTAATAACACCTACAAAGGTAAAGGTTAAGTAAGTGAGGTTAGTCTTTTATGTCAACTCAAATCATGCAATCTGTTCAAGAGAACGAACTGTTCTCTGAAATGTCTGCTGAAGAATCTGCTACCGTTAGTGGTGGTAATGCGGTTAACGGTGCTACCGCACTCGCCGGATTCTTAGCTGCTCGGACTGCGATTCAGGTCGGTATAACCCCTGCTCAAGCAGTTATAGTAACAGCGATAGCAGCAGTATAATCCCTATGCTACCTTCTGTTAGCTAGTTCCATCAAATGATGTAAAGAGTGCGCCCCTTGTTGGGTTCCCAAAAATTCAACCGGACATTCACTACTGCAAAGTGAGGTGGGCGCATTTTTTAGACTTCATTTTTTCGGAAACTTTTCTGAGAGTAGGGGAGTGAATAATTACTTACCTTTCTGACTAGATGTGCTTAATTAAGAAGAACACAATTATGTTGCAAATTATCGATCTCGAAAATAAGGAACTGTTTACCCAAGTACATTCCGAAGAATCTACTACCGTTAATGGTGGTGATGCAGTTGCCGCAGCTACCACGCTTGCGGCATTCTTGACAGCTAACGGTGCAGCGTTCCTAACCCCTGCTCAAGCGATTATAGTAATCGCGGTAGCATTGGTATAATTGCTCTGTAGACTCCCATTAGCTTGTTCCATCATCTGAGGTGAAGAATCCGCCCCAGGCTGCCATAAATTTAACCAAATACTCGCTACTGGGAGCAATGCAATTTTGTGAGATGAACCCAAAGGTCGAGCGATCAGCTGATGAGCAATACCTGATAATAAACTAGTCTTTATTAGAAATAGTCGATTAATTGGCATTAGAATGAGTATTAAAAATAATAATCAAGTATATCCCTGCTATCAGACTGGGATTTTGGGCGTTGCTGAATTTGAGGATAAATAATTTCAACCTCTTCTAAAAAAGTACAAAAACTCCATCTTTCTATTTACGTCTCTAATCCCTTCTACTAGCACGTCTACTTTAATTTCGTACATAAATCTCTTCTACAATCTCTGTGCCTCTGTGTCTCTGTGGTTTATTAATCCACTATCTAAAGATAGACACACCACTACTTTTGTTAGAGAATTTAATTAACAATTCCTCACGTTTTCCTCACATTTTATTTCTAACCTTAAAGTAGAGTTCATTTTTAAAACAACAATGTGGTAAGAAGTGAGCCACTGTGTTTATTGATCAAACTCCAAGAGAAGTAGAGAGTATTGGAGGGGAATTATGCTCAACGTTGTGCGTCGCAGTCAAATTATCGGTTGCATAGCAATAGATGGCTCAACGGCTGATTTTGTTGGTGAGTTAGAAGAAGTCTGGCTAGATGATTCTGGACGTATTGCTTATTTTTCGGGTGGGGAAACTTATTTACCAGTAGAAGGAATTGCTGGGGTAGGCATGGGTGCGGTTTCTGTCTATTATCCCCCAGTGATTGACACTCCAGAAAATCTTCGGTGCTTGCATGAAATTAAGATTGAATCTACGCTAGGTGAAACCCTTGGCTGGGTGGAAGATTTTTTATTTGATTGGCAAACAGGAGAAATCGCTGCTTACATTGTGGCTGGAGAAATTGCGACTCCTTTTGGTGGCAGAGCAGTGCTTTATCCTGAAGATGTCGAGGAAATTACTACCGATAAAGTAATTATCCGTGAAGATGTTCAAAACCAACTTAGGGGAGAGTCAGAAGGATTGAAGGGTTTTTTCAGTGAGAAATCACAACAGGTACAACATCTGGTACATATAATAGACGATCGCCTACATCATCTGATTGCCCCTGAAGATAAACCAGAAGTTGTCCGCGTCAAAATCAAGGAAGTCAGCGACGAAGTAGCAGCTTCTACTAATCATGCTCATCACGTTTTGCAAGAAGCTACAGAGTTTTTGCAAGAGCAATGGCATAGTTTACAACAAAGTATTGCCCGTGCAGAAGAGCGTGCAAAAGCGTCTCTAGATGCCGCCTGGAAGCAAATCCACCAAATCAAGTCTTGATTATGGACAATTTCATCCTCTTTGCTGGCACAGCTAACTCTGATTTAGCTGCCGCAGTTGCCCAGAAACTCAATATCCCCTTGGGTAAATCTCTAGTTGAACGCTTTCCAGATGGTGAGGTAAATGTGCGGTTACTGGAATCGGTACGCCAAAAGGCTGTGTTTATCCTCCAGTCCACTGCACCACCTGTTAATGACCATCTAGTAGAACTTTTAGCCTTTGCAGATGCTTGTCGTCGGGCGGCGGCTACTCGAATTACAGCGATTATTCCTTACTTTGGCTACGCCCGTGCAGATAAACGTCACGGTAGGCGCGAACCAATCACCGCCAGTATGGTAGCTGAAGTATTACAGGCTGTCGGGGTAAATCATGTTGTTACACTAGATTTACACACACTGCAAATTGAAGGTTTCTTTCGCATTCCTGTAGATAGTCTGACGGCTGTACCAATTTTTTGCGAAGCTATACGCCATTACTTACCACCTAATTTCGTAGTTGTATCGCCAGATACGGGTCGCGTACAGATGGCTACTCAATATGCCCAAAAACTTGATAATTCTGTAGTCGTGCTACACAAACACCGCACCAGTGGCACAGAAACAGAGGTGACTCGTGTTGTCGGGGATGTAAAGGGTTGTGCCTGCTTAATTATCGATGACATGATTTCCACTGGCGGCACTCTTGCTAAAAGTATTGAAGCCCTACTCAAAGCCGAAGCACGTCCAGAAATAATTATTGCTGCTACTCATGGGTTGTTTGTCAAGGAAGCGCGGGCTAAGTTAAGTCATCCCAGCGTTAAGGCGATTTTTGTTACCGACAGTGTGACTCCCAAAGAAACCGACTGGCAGCAATTAAAAATTGTCTCAATCGCACCTTTAATTGCTACTACTATTCAACGATTTAAAACTGATGGTTCAATTAGTGATTTGTTTTAGAGGTATAAAAATATGTGGCAAAATTTCCGTAATCGGACGGAAGCTGGGAAACTATTAGCTGCTCAGTTAACAGAGTATGCCAATCGTCCAGATGTTTTAGTATTAGGGCTTCCTCGTGGCGGTGTACCTGTAGCATTTGAAGTAGCAAGGACACTAGATGTACCATTAGATGTTTGCTTAGTGCGAAAACTTGGTGTACCTGAACACAAGGAACTGGCGATGGGTGCGATCGCTACTGGAGGAGTACATGTATTGAATGAAAATGTTGTAGATTGGTTGCGGATTCCTCAAGCAACTATTGATGAAGTAGCAGCAATTGAAATGCGGGAATTAGAGCGTCGCAACCTAGCCTATCGGGGTAATCATCCGTTACCAAAAGTCAAAAATCATACGATTATTCTTGTAGATGACGGTATTGCTACGGGTGCAACTATTCGTGCAGCGATCGCAACATTGAAAAAACAACAACCCCGCGAACTGGTGGTTGCAGTTCCAGTCGCAGCAGCATCCACCTGTGAAGAACTGCAAGCAGAAGTAGATAAAGTTGTATGCGTGATGATGCCAGAAGATTTGTATGCGATCGGTATTTGGTACGAGGATTTTGAGCAAACAACCGACGCAGAGGTATGTGAACTTTTGACAAGACAAAAATTACTGGTAGCAAACGACTCGTAAATGGAGGTTGAGTCAATGGATAGGACATTAATACAGAACCCCCGAGAACATCTGGTGTCGGTGACAGCAGGTGAGGTACAGCTAGAGGGCAATTTGGTGATTCCCGATCACATGCTACAGGCATAGTATTATTTGCTCATGGTAGTGGTAGCAGCCGTCACAGTCCGCGTAATCGCTATGTTGCTGAAGTCTTACAACAGGCGGGACTCGCAACTTTATTAATTGATTTGCTGACTCTGGAAGAAGAAGAAATTGACCTCCGAACAAGACATTTACGCTTTGATATTGCTTTGTTGGCATCGCGGTTAGTTGGGGCTACAGATTGGCTAGTACATAACCCAGATACCCGACACCTAAAAGTCGGTTACTTTGGTGCTAGTACAGGAGCCGGTGCAGCCCTGGTTGCCGCCGCAGAACGCCCAGAAGTTGTGCAGGCTATTGTCTCCCGTGGCGGACGACCTAATTTAGCTCCTTCAGCCTTACCTTATGTCAAAGCACCGACATTGTTGATTGTTGGGGGTTACGATATGCCAGTGATCGCAATGAACGAGGATACACTAGAACAGTTGCGATCGCCAAAACGCTTAGAGATTGTTCCCCAAGCCACCCATTTATTTGAAGAACCAGGTAAATTAGCCGCAGTAGCACGACTGGCAAGTGAATGGTTTACGTATTATCTCAGATAAGGGTGTAGGGCTTTAGCCTAGTTCTACAATCATCACTCATGGCTTATTCACAACCTACTTTTGCTAGAGTTCCCAATCCCCAATACTTAGCCACCAAAGTATCACAAAAATTTTTGTAAATGACAAACTAGAAGCCCAAGTTGTATGGCTAGATACAGAAAATCCCCTAGCAGCATTGGACATTGACGAAGGATTGTTACTACAGCAGCATTAATAGAAAACTAAAATTTCACTAAAACTTAAGACTATGGACGTTAAAGAACTTCTAAATCGATATGCAGCAGGCGAAAGGAACTTCTACGGTATTGCCTTACCAAAAGCTGACCTCAGAGGTGTTAACTTAGGTGGTGTAGACTTTGGTAGAGCAGACCTAAGTGGTGCTAATCTCACAAAAGCATCCATGAGTGGCGCTAATTTGTGTCAAGCAAATCTTCAAGGCGCGAACCTTGAACACGCAAATTTATCAGAAGTGATTTTAAGTGGTGCAGATTTGTGTGAAGCTACTCTATCGACAGCTAACCTGAATGAATCAGACCTTAGCGGTGCATATCTTTGTGATGCAGACTTATGTAATGCAAGTTTGCATATGGCATCACTCAGTACAGCTAACTTGCAGCGTGTGAATCTCTGTGATGCCAAAATGAGTGGAGTCAGGATGTGGAAGGCGGATTTGAGAGAAGCTGATCTCACTGGTGCTGATTTAAGTGAGGCCAATTTGAGTGACGCAAACCTGACTGGGGCAAATTTAAATGCAACAGATATAAGTGAAGCCTTTTTAACTGGGACAATTATGCCTGACGGTACTATTCATATTTAGTTTTTGGTAAGAGTCTCAGGCACAACAAGCATTATCAGCACTCAAGAATGTGTTACCGATGTAGGTAAAAGTGTATCGAGATGGTGAACTCAAGCAAATACCAGCACGGGAACTGGTGCGTGGGGATGTTATGCAATTGAAAGAAGGCGATCGCGTTTCGGCTGATGCGCGTCTGGTAAAATCTGAATTACTTGAAGTATCGTTTTATCCTGGTGTTTGATTAATTCATACCGCACTCAGCAACGCCCAAAAAGAAAAATCGATGCCTCCTTCTTGGAAGGCGATGCAATCCGTGCTTAAGGCTCGATTTTGCGAGAATTACACGCCCTTCTGAAACAAAAAGATCCTAGTTTTGGTGGTCTAGTGCGGGTGCAGAACAAACGCCGTGAATTTCTGTGGGTTCATCCTCAATTTGTCGATGAGTATCAATACTTGTCGGTTAAGGGGAAAAGGGGAAGGTGGGGTCCCCTCTGGGGATAAGGGGCGGGGGAAAAGGGAAAGAAAAAACCTTTAACCCTTACCCTTTAACCTTTTCCCCAAACCAAATTCTGAGTTCAAAATGCTTAACCGAGTAGTATTGCGATGAGTATTAATTTTATGTGAGTCTCCAACGGAGGCGCACGTTAATTTTCGGGGTGAAATGTTTTGATATCGATTTCGGTTTTCAGTACAGTTGGATCATCTGTGTGTTGAATACGAAAACCTAGTTTTTCACAAACTTTTTGCATACCATAATTGTCAACCAAAATATCAGCAGTGATAGTGCTGAGTTGCTCATCTCGACTAACTTGCAGTAACCTTTGTAGTAACTCGGTTCCTATACCTTGGCACTGAGAGCGATCGCACACCACAATAGCAAATTCTGCTTCATTCGTACCATGTATTTTACTTAACCGCCCGACTGCCAAGATTTCCCGTGTCTGGGTTTCGGGGTTTTGATATTCCACAACTAGGGCTATTTCGCGATCGTAATCAATAAAGCAAATACGTGTTAGGCGTTCATGCGCTACTCTTGACTGGAGTTTAATTAAGTGAAAATAACGAAAATAAACACTTTGCTCTGAGAGGATCTTGTGAAATTGCACCATCAACGGTTCATCTTCTGGACGGATGGGACGAATAATAACCGGAGTGCCATCTTTCATAGTCCAATTGCTGACATATTGTGTAGGATATGGTCGAATTGCTAACTTTGGTAGTTCGTTTTCTTTAACACTCGGTTCATGAAGGATAATCCGCGCATCGAGGGCAATTAATTGTTCAGATGAAGCCAGCAACGGGTTAATATCGATTTCCTTAATCCAACGCTGTTCTACAACTAATTGACTAAATACCACCATTAATTGTTCAAGGGCAGCCAAATCAACACTTTTGCGTCCCCGGACTCCTTTCAGCGCTTTGTAAATCTGCGTTTGCTCCATCATACGCCGCGCTAAAGTTGTATTCAGGGGTGGAAGTGCGATCGCGCGATCGTGAAAAATCTCTACTAGTTGTCCTCCTGTGCCAAAAAGCAACACCGGGCCAAACTGTGCATCGATACTACTGCCGATAATCAGTTCATAACCAGCCATTTTTACCATCGGCTGCACGGTTACACCTAAGAAGAGTGCTGAGTGCTGAGTGCTAAGTGCTGAGTAATGAGGGTCGTGTTGTAGTTTATCGTGTAAGGATAATTTAATAGTGTTGTAAGCGTGTCGTACAGCTTCAGCATCTCTCAGATTTAATTGCACACCGCCAACATCAGTTTTATGAGTGATTATCTCGGAAAACAGCTTTAAAACAACTGGATAACCAATTTTTTCAGCACATTGAACTGCTTCATCCTCACTTTTAGAAACGCAAGTTGCAACCACCGGAATACCATAAGCAGCTAAAATCTGCTTCGATTCAAACTCTGTAAGAATAGTTCGCCCAGCCTGACGGGCTATTTGGATAATTTTTTCCACACAGTTACGGTCTGGTATCCCTGATGAAGGATCAAGTGCAGGCATTACCGGAGTTTCGTAGATACCACGCAGGTTATAACTAGACTGCCACATATAACTAAATATTCGAGCAGCAGTATCAGGGTAAGGATATGTGGGAATATGGTTGCGATTGAGAATCATCTCACCTGCTGCAATATCTGCTCCCCCCATCCAACTAGCAAGGATGGGTTTACCAGCTATCTGTGCATAAGGTTTCAATTGCTCGGCTGTTTGGGTGGGGTCTGTCATAGCTTGAGGCGTGAGAATCACCAATAAGCCGTCACTATTTGGGTCTTTAGCAGCAATTTTCAACGCTTTGGTATATCGTTGTGGGTCAGCGTCGCCCAGAATATCAATCGGGTTGCCGTGACTCCAATGTGCTGGTAATAGTTCATTAAGGGATGCGCTAGTTTCTTCAGAAATTGGTGCAACTTCTCCACCAGCAGCAATCAAAGCATCAGTAGCAAGTACTCCAGGCCCACCTGCGTTAGTCAAAATTGTCAGGCGTGGCCCTTGGGGACGGGGTTGTTTTGCCAGCACCTCTGCCATATCGAACAGGTCAGAGATGCTATTAACGCGCAACACCCCACAACGCCGGAAAGCTGCATCCAGAACTTCGTCACTTCCTGTCAGTGCGCCAGTATGGGAAGCTGCTGCTTTGGCTGCGGCTTCAGTCCGACCTGCTTTTATGACAATAATCGGTTTAGTTAAAGCAACTTCCCGCGCTGCTGACAAAAACGATCGCGCATTTCCAATTGATTCCATGTAAATGACAATACTTTTGGTATGCAGGTCATCACCCAGATAGTAAATCAAATCTCCCCAACCCACATCCAGCATTGAGCCAAGAGAAACAAAGGCGCTAAAACCAACGTTTTCCCGAAAACTCCAATCAAGAATAGCCGTACAAAGCGCTCCACTTTGACTAATGAAGCCGACATTCCCAGGACGCGCCATTGTACTGGCAAAAGTTGCTTTTAAACCTGTGCGTGGACTCATTACACCCAAGCAATTAGGGCCAATAATCCGCATTTTGCCACGATGCGCTTGCTCAAGTATTTGCTGTTCTAAGGCTACACCCTCAGCGCCAGCTTCTTTAAAACCAGCACTGAGGATAATTGCACCTTTGATACCTGTATCCACGCACTCAGCAATAATACCTGGGACTGTTGTTGCGGGGGTAGCAATCACTGCTAAATCCACTAATTCGGGTACATCAAAGATAGTCGGGTATGCTTTGATTCCCAGAATGCTGTGCCGCTTGGGATTAACAGGGAAAACAGTTCCACCAAAAGGATTGCTAATCAAGTTCCATAATAGAGTACGCCCAACACTACCAGCTTTTTCGCTAGCACCAATTACAGCCACACTTTTTGGTGCAAAGATCGCATCAAGGGGATTCGCTTTCTCAGTTCGCAAAATATCATAGGCGCGATTGCCAGATGACTGGATAGGCTTTTGCATGAGTTGCTGTTACCTGTGGTGGAAATATATTTTAAAGAAGTAAGCTGAAATTTTCGTCTATAATCTGGGTAATTTTTTGTAAAGCGATCGCTACTCCAATTTCAGCAAATGGTGATAAGTAGCAACCTAATTCAAAGTTTACGCCTGGTACTTTTATCCACCAAGCTGGTGGACAACGATTATAAAGTGCTTGAGTGAGAGCTAAGAGCGATCGCGGATCGGCTGTATGTCCAGCGATAATATTGAAAGATTCAGATGAAAGTGATTGTACCCGCACTTGAGAACTTTCAGAAGTGAAACAAGCATCGATAAAGATTGCCAAATCAGCATAGGCTAAAGCTTCAGCAAGTTCAGGGGTGAGTTGATGGACAGCCAGAGATTTCACGTTTGATAGATGCAACGCCTTAGCTACTCGTTGCCCAATGCCATCATCACTACGCAACTCATTACCGTAACCAATGGCGTAGGCGTAGCCCGTCGTAGACATCGCTTCCGGCAGAGCGTAGCCCATCGCATTAGAATTCATATTTTTAGCTGTCTAACACTATTTTAAAGTTAGATAAAAAACTTGAGAAACTTGTGAGGAGATAGAGAAACTTGGCAGAAATGCTCACAAGTTCCTCAAATTCTTTTTCTAACTTCAAGATAAAGATGCCCAACTATTGCATTAATTAGCTTGAAAATTTGTGAAGCAAGAAACATAGGTTAAGCAAAAGAGATAGGCATCTGCCAAAAGTAGTGAAAATTTTTGAACTTGGAATTGCTTAGGAGCTACACACCATGAGTACCATTGTTCAACCTCAAAGAGAATTTAATTTTTTTGATTTCTGGGATAGTTTTTGTCGCTGGATTACTAGTACAGAAAATCGGATTTACATCGGCTGGTTTGGTGTGTTGGCGATTCCCACCTTGTTGGCTGCCACCACCTGTTTTATTTTGGCTTTTATTGCCGCTCCCAGCGTAGATATGGATGGCATTCGTGAGCCAATTATGGGTTCACTGATGGATGGTAATAACTTAATTACAGCCGCAGTTGTACCGACCTCTGCTGCCATTGGTTTGCATTTTTATCCGATCTGGGACGCGGCATCAATCGATGAATGGCTCTACAATGGTGGGCCATATCAATTGATTGTGCTGCATTTTCTGATTGGTATTTGGTGCTTTTTAGGGCAACTTTGGGAATTGAGCTATCGTTTGGGAATGCGACCCTGGATAGCAATTGCCTATTCTGCACCCGTAATCGCAGCTACTTCCGTTTTGCTAGTTTATCCCATTGGTCAAGGTAGTTTTTCTGATGGTTTACCTTTGGGAATTTCTGGAACTTTCTACTTTATGTTGGCTTTCCAAGGGGATCACAATATCCTTATGCACCCGTTCCACATGTTGGGTGTAGCAGGTGTATTCGGTGGCGCACTGTTGAGTTCTTTGCATGGTTCTTTGGTGACTTCAACGCTAATTCGGAATACTGATGAAAATCAATCAATTAATGCCGGACATAAGTTGAGTCAGAAGAAAGTTACCTACAATTATTTGGCAGGACACTATGGCTTTTTGGGACGCTTGTTGATTCCTACCTTTGCTAGCAAAAATCATCGTGCTTTCCATTTTTTATTAGCAGCATTACCAATAGTGGGTATTTGGTTTGCAGCGATGGGTGTATGTTCGATGGCGTTTAATATCAATGGATTGAACTTTAATCATTCCATCTTAGATAGTCGGGGTGAAGTAATTAGAACCAACGCTGATATACTGAACCGTGCCAATCTGGGTATAAATGCAATGCACGCTCCTAATGTCCATAATTTTCCTTTAGTTTTGTCTAGTGGTCAACCTATTCCAGTTAGTTAAAGATTGCATCCATCCATTTTTATAGTGGTTTTTAACCTGCCTGTAATTCTAGTATTAGTCAATATTGCAGGCAGGTTTTTCATCAGAAGAATTTTGAATACGGTACTAAAAAGTCAAGTGAGCTTTTTCTTTGCTTTCTTGTCTTGATGAATTTTGGGTATTTATTTCTCCAGAGGTGTTAATTTTAAAGGATACAATGGCTCAGATCCATTTAATTGCCAAATTCTAAATACCAATACAGCAGCTACAGTTAGCCATACACAAGAAAATGATAAAGTCATTCCCGCTACAGGATTAGTTTGCCAATAAATTGCCGTCACCACTACAGCAGATAACCAAGGGCCTAAAATAACTACAGGAACAGCAGCACCTAATCTCCGTTCTACAGTAAAAATAGTATTCCAAGTATCCCCTAAAGCCAGATGTACCACAAACAAAATTAAAGGCAGCACTAAAAATTGGTGATTCATTTGCTGCCAAACCAATACAGAAGAAATTACCCGCAAAGCGGCAATTATCATCCAAACTATGGGAAATACTAAAGGTGGAGGAGACCATCTTGGTCTGATTACCTGGTCATAAGTCTGGCGAGAACGGGTATTATCTAAAAGAGAAAAAATCCGTGAACGGATACTTAAGAGAGCAAAAAGTAATCCAGTCAATAAAGTGCTAAACCAACTGGTAAAAGAAGAATTGCTATCAATTAACATTACTAATTTTTCCATTCCCAGTAAGACGAGAATCATAACTACTATTTGTAGGATAGTTCCTAGTGTATAAACTAAAATTGCTCTGATATCTAGTTCTTGTGTAGTAGCTATTGATGTATCTCGATACTGTTGTTGATTCCCAGCTTTTACCCCCATCACTGTATTGACAAACTGTTCAAGCATTCCACTATTATTGGATTGATTCATAATTAAGATATTGTGTCTAGTTTGTAACAATAGGTGATTATATCGCTATTCCATTACTCTAGGCAGAGGAGAACAAGAAATCTTTAGATTCAGAGGTATCTGGAATAGAATCTCGCATTCGATTCATTAATCAGTTATTGTTAGCCATGCAAATGTCGAATGTTAGGAGATAACTTTTGTAGCTGTGTTGTTTTTAAGCAAGAATTCAGAATAGATTAATCTCGCCAAACTTCATTTACAATATTCCCATCTCTCCCAATTAATTGAATATGCAAAGGCATTTGTCCTGCCGCATGAGTTGAACAACTCAAACAAGGGTCAAAAGCTCTGATTCCCGCCTCAACGCGGTTTAACATCCCTTCAGCAATTTCTGAACTGTGAATAAAATGTCGGGCAATTTGCGCGACTGTACGATTCATTGCTAGATTGTTCTGACCTGTGGCAATTACTAAATTTACTTTCTGAAGTAACCCATTTTCATCAACTTGATAATGGTGAAATAATGTACCGCGTGGTGCTTCACTTACACCTACTCCTTCTAGTTGGTTGATGCCAGCATCAGCACGCAATTTTTTAGACATTAAATCTGGGTCATCTATTATAATTTCTATGCGTTCAATGCAAGCCAGAATTTCAATTAACCGGGCGTAGTGATAGAAAAATGATGAAGTGACAGTGCCTTTACCTCTGTCTCTAAATTCTCTCAATTCTGCATCAGCTAAAGGTGTACCAATATAACTGCAAACATTCAGACGTGCTAGCGGCCCTACCCGATAAATACCACTATCTAAACGACAATGGTCGCTCTGGTCAGGATAACCTAAAGGGCGATAATACGGAGATTTTAAATAGGAATCTGGTTGAACTGCTTCACCAATAAATTCTTGATAATGAGTTGCATCGAGTTTATCAGCAATAATATTTCCTGCGCTATCTACAAAACGAATATGTCCGTCGTAGTTCTCCCACAAACCATCAGGAGTGACTAAACCCATAAATAAACTAGGAAAATTCCCGAAGGTTTGCACTTCTTTTTGATAATCATTGAGTAAGTCTTTAAATTTACCCAGTGCATCTAATATTGTGGTGCGTGCTTCCGGGATGCGGTTTTGAATATGGGTGCGTCCTTCTATCGATAAGGGTTCGCGGACACCACCAGGAACCGCCCATGATGGGTGGATCTTTCGCCCTCCCAATTGTTCAATAATCTCTTGTCCAAATTGACGCAAGCGGATTCCCCCACGCGCCAGTTCCGGTTCAGCTGCAATTAAACCAAATACATTGCGTTTTTCGGGGTCGCTATCCATTCCTAATAATAAATCTGGGGCGCTGAGGTGGAAGAAACTCAGGGCGTGGGATTGGATAATTTGTCCTAAATTCATCAAACGACGCAGTTTTTCCGCAGCTTTGGGAATTGTAACTGCAAGGATGCGATCGCCTGCCTTTGCTGATGCTAACAAATGGCTTACCGGACAAATGCCACAAATTCGCGCCGTAATTCCTGGCATTTCCCACAAAGGGCGACCCTCGCAGAACTTTTCAAAACCACGAAATTCTGTAACATGAAAGCGAGCATCGCTCACTTGTCCTGTCTCATCCAGATAAATACTGATTTTGGCGTGTCCTTCAATTCGGGTAACTGGGTCGATGATTACTTTTTTCATAACTATCTCAGATCAACCACTAGTAGTTCACTTTCGTGACTTGGCCGGGAAAAGGGTAAGGGGGAAGTGGGGATAAGGGGCAGGGGGAAAGGGTTTAAATCCCTTACCCTTTACCCTTTCCCCTTTCCCCAGTCCTCACTTAGCATTTTTGGGTTGGCAGACTACTAGACCAATCGTCATAAATTCCTTTAGCTTCTGGATATTCATCGCAGTATTCTTCAAAGGCTGTTTTCACGACTTTCTCGGCTTTTTGATGTGCGATCTCGGCTTGTAATTCCTCGATCGCATCCCAAGCAACAGCACATTCTTCTGAATGGATACCTTGGCGATCGCAAATGACACGAGCTTTTTGAATTTCGTCCTGAAGTTGTTGTTCTAGCAGGAAAGTATGGGGTTGCTCAAGAAAGCTACTATTAGCTAGAATGTCAACCAGGGAAATGATACCCAGTAGTTCGCCCTGAATAACGGGCGCTCTCTGCAAATTATGGTCAGCAAATAACCGCGCTACGTATTCTAAGGCAAGTTCAGGATTGACAACGATACAAGGCTTGGTCATCACTTCATGAACACGCACACTAAAGGGATCTTTACCATAAGCAATCACTTTATATACAATATCCCTTTCAGTAATCATGCCGTAGGCATCGTGTTCATGGCGGCGATCTACAACTAGCGCTTTCCAGTCCCTTGCTCTCAAGAGTCTAACTGCTTCAGCCACTGTTGCTGAACTGTGAATCGTAGCAACATCTCTAGTCATAATGTCAGATGCTTTTAACATAATTGCTTCTAAAATTATTTTGTGATTGCCTCTCTTTCAACTTAGATAAAGAATCTGAGTAACTTGTGAAGTTAACCAAACTTGATAAATTTACGTCCTTTTAACTGTGGTTTTTCTCCCCTTAAGAGTGCCTCTAACACTGCTTTAATCTGAGTTGCGGAGGGTGGACAACCTGGCAAATAAATATCAACTGGCACTACTGTATGCACTGGTATCACCCGATCTAGTAAGGTTGGTACAATGCCAGGCTCATGGGGAATAGTGCCGTGAATATCTGCTGCTTCGATGTAACAACGTTGCAGAACAGGTTCGGCACTACCTAAAGGATTGCGTAAAGCAGTAACATTACCAGTGACAGCGCAATCACCAAAAGAGACAAGAATGTGCGATCGCTCTCTTACTATCTGAATCATTTGCAGGTGATCTTCATTTGCAATTGCACCCTCAACTAACACCACATCTACCCCTGGGGGATATTCTTTAGCATCAGCAAAGGGACTATAAACTAAATCTACTTGTGCTGCTAAATCAATCAGCCATTCATCCAAATCGAGAAAAGACATGTGACAGCCAGAACAGCCGCCTAGCCAAACTGTTGCTAATTTTAAACGAGTCATTTTATTTCTTAAATGAATTTTGACCTTAGCACTCAGGATTTTAGTGCAATTTCTTGCCATTCCTGCACGATATATTTTGGGATTGAAAGATTGATGAAGTGTTGTTTACCTACAGGTATACCAATCAACAATTCTTGAGTTGACAATTGAGGCAAAACATTCTTGAAGTCATACTGAGCGATGGTTGGTGCTGGTGCTTCATCTAGGAATATATCGGGAGCAGTTAATACTTTGCCTGTATCTGTAGTAATCTTTAGGGGTAAGGGATGGGGCAATTCCTGAGAACCAGGAAATCCCACCAATCGGAGATTTATTGAAGATATTTTATTGCTATTAGAATTAACTCGCTTAAACAAAATAACTTGCCAATAATTTCCTAATTCATCATTTAATTTTTCTTGTGAGCGATAAAGGATTTCTTCTGGCGTATCTTCTAATTGCATAACAGCAGCGATTACCTGTTGAGATGTGAAGGTTGCTAAACCCAGGTATATATATATTGTTAATATTGCCAACAATAGGAGCCACCAAAAAATTTTTAGGATGCGGCGTAACATTAGGTTTACCTCGTTGTGCTAATTTATGAACAGTAGCTAAACAAGCCATTGCTGCTTTTCTCTTGCTGTAAGTAGGAAATCAAGCTTGGCACGCTGGTGTTTCATTTCCCCGACGCTCGAACCTTTGTCAAAAAGCGCACCTGTAGGGCAAGCATTAACGCATTTGCCGCAAGAAGTACAAGTATCTGAGGTTCCCCAAGGCTGATTTAAATCAGTGATTACATGAGAATTTGTCCCTCTACCCGCCATATCCCAAGTGTGCGCTCCTTCGATTTCATCACAAACACGGATGCAACGAGTGCAAAGAACACAACGGTTATGGTCAATGCCAAAGCGAGCGTGAGAAATATCGACTTTGCGATCGGGGAAATGATAATCTAAGCGCACATGATCCATACCCATCTCAATTGCCAAGTCTTGCAATTCGCAATTACCGTTAGCTACGCAGACCGAGCAAATGTGATTACCTTCAGCAAATAGCATTTCTATAATGGTGCGACGATATTTTTGCAGGCGATCGCTATTTGTTTGGACTTCCATACCCTCAGCAACTTTTGTTACACAAGCAGGTTGGAGTTTATTACTCCCAGCAATTTCTACTAAACAAAGCCGACAAGCGCCAACATCTTCAACTCCTTGCAAGTGGCACAAAGTAGGAATGTGAATCCCTGCATCTTGCACCGCTTGGAGAATAGTTTCCTCCTCACGGGCGCTAATAAGTTTGTCGTTGACTGTTAAAGTTTTGACTGACATTGCTTCTAGCCTCAATCAGAATGAGCCTTTCGCTTCTGGAATGCCCTGAGTCTTGAATTGTAGACAAATAGTTTGAGGAACTTGTGAATAGCTTGGATAGTTTTCTCATCAATTGCTTTCCAAGCTATAGGAATCCGCTTTGATTTCTGTTCGCGCAGCGTGGCAAGGAAAGAAGAGAATACGCAATAGGCAATAGAAAAGAAGGCTTTTTGAGTTGTACGGAGTTTTTTCAAAAATCAAATATGAGTCTATATTTAGCCTTGAGGTAGCACAGCAGAAAGTAGCCAGAAAATTGACATATCTGCAATTATTTTGAATTGAATTAAATTATGTCCACTAAGAAATTATTTCCAGGAATTATTCATTAGCGGCACGTTCAAACACTACTGAAAGATTATTGGCTGGCATTTGGTAAATTTGTTTCAAGATGAAATGTTCTGCCCTAGCTGCTGCCACTACATCATCCAAGTTCCGCACACCCCATTCTTGGTTTTGGGTGTGTAAATATTCGTCAAAAGCTGCATTACTCGCTGCTGTATGTTCTCCACCTTGTTTAAAGGGCCCATATAAATAGAGGATACCTCCTGCTTTTAGGATACGGCCTGCCCCTGCCATTAGCCCCAAACAGGCTGACCACGGTGAAATGTGAATCATATTAATGTTGACGATAGCGACAATTGGCTCCCTATCAAGCCACTGAGTTACTTCCCCTTTCTCCACTGCCCAAACTGGCTCTCTAACATCTAGCTCAAGCGGTGGATAAACGTTATCACAGGCATTGTGTTCAGTCCATGCACTAATGCTGGCTCGTAACTCTAAATTTGCATCTGTTGGTAGCCACAGGCGAGGAATTAGCCTGGATGCAAAAAAGACCGCGTGTTCACCAGTACCACTTGCTATTTCTAAAATAGTGCCACTTTTGGGTAATACCTGCAAAAGTATTTCTAGAATTGGTTCTCGGTTGCGCTCAGTTGCTGGTGCGTATTGTCGTGCGTCTTGTGGTGTCATTCTTAATCGTGATATTTTATGATTTTTCTCGCATGGTGCGCTTCCCGATAGTAACAATATAGATGATGTGGCCTATGTCCATTACAGTAATTCTTGACAAAAAAAGTATCCAGAGTTCATGTATTATCACTAGATACGTTCTTTTCGCATTGACGAAATAACTTTGGCAATTACATTTTAAACCTTAAACTTACATACGTGTTTCATGGCTCGCAAAAAATCACTTCCATTACAATCAACTGAAGTAACTCCATTAGCACTCTCTCAATTACATATCCGCTTGGAGTTTTTAGAAGCAGAACATAAATCGCTACTTAAACAGATTAAAAGAAAGCGAACGGAATTGAACAATTTTGTCGAGCAAATGCGAACTTTTGCCACAGAAATATTTCATCAAGCTAGTCCCCACTTTCAAAAAATGGCTGAGTTAGACCGAGATATTCATGCTCTATTTGATGAAATTTTTACCACTAGAAAGTTTGGGAAGCAAACCATCAAAAATATAGAGGCAGTTTACCTTGAACTCCAGTTGACAGGGATTATTAGTCCAAACGCGAGTCGCAAACAATTCAATACAGAGTTAAACGAACTATTTAATAATTCCGAATCCGAATCAGATTTTTCAGAGGAAGCGGCTGAAGGTAGCCATCAATATTGGCAAGCACAACAGTCTGTAGAATCTTCCTCTGTAGCGAGAACAGAGGATAAGAGAAAAATTCGGGAAACATTTCTCAGATTAGCTGAAATCTTTCACCCTGATAAGACAAGAGACAGCGAGACACAGATATATCATACAGAAATCATGAAATCAATCAATAAAGCTTACCAAGAAGGAGATTTGGCAAGACTTTTAGAAATTGAGCGAATTCAGCAGGTGGGAGAAGTTATTGATCTTAATAACGAGGATGATTTAACTCGCAAATGTCGAACTATAGAACAGCAAAATCAAATTCTCCTCACTCAATATGAAAACTTAAAAATGGAACTACGGTTAGCAAAAAATACTCCAGAAGGAACTATGGTAAGTGATTCTCGTAAAGCTGCTAAAAAAGGCATTGACTCTATGTCTTTGATGTTAAAAACAATAGAATCTCAAATGAATGCTATTTCTCAAATCCGAGATTTTGTCAAAGACTTTAGAGAGCAGAAGATTACTATCAAAGAATTTCTCGGTGGACCATCAACTCCACACTACTTAGACGAAGAAATTATGGAAGATATTCTTGAACAGATGTTATCAGAATTAATGAGATAGTACAGTTTAACTTAACTGACTCCGAAACTTAGGAACACTAATAGTTAATAAAACAACGGCAAAACCAAGCAATGCTAGAATATTCAACCACAGCACATCTAAACCAACCCCTTTAAGTAAAATACCTCTAACAATAGTAATGTAATGACGAAGTGGATTAAAAAGAGAGAGGAATTGAAATAAAGGAGGCATAGATTCAATAGGAGATATTGCCCCCGAAGTTTGGATCATTGGTAAATTTATAAAAAAAGATGTAAGTAATACTTGTTGTTGAGAACCGCAAATAGTTGCTAACATAATGCCTAAACTATTATTGACCCTAATCCCATGACTATTAAGGCTTCTGTAATTGCAATTAGCAGGTAAGCTAGCCCTTTGCCAAGTAACAGTTCGGTTGCACTAATGCTAGAAGCATAGACTTGTAAAATTGTACCTTTTTCTTTTTCACGTACCATTGCGATCGCTGTTAGCAATGAGGGAAAAATCCACAATACGACACCATAAGTTCCCGGTACAATGTACAACGACTCCAATCTACCAGGGTTAAACCACAAGCAGATTCGCGGTGTAATAATATTTTTATCTGGTATTAATCCTTGGTCTTGCATGAAGAAATTAGTTACTCTTTGAATGCTACCTCTAATTACACGAGTATTATTAACATCTGTGGCATCAATCAATACTTGCACCTTTGCATTTCTACCAACTTAAATATCTCGGCTAAATTGGGGAGGAATAACCACTGCCGCTTTAGCAATACCTCTGTCAATTGCATCCCGTACCGGATTACCACCTGACCATTGCTTAGGTACAAATTGATTGGTAGCATATAAACGCTCAATATAGCTGCTACTTAGGTTTATGCGGTCAAAATCCTGCACAATCAGGGTAATATCTTTACTTTCTAAACGAATCGCAAACCCAAAAATCAATAGAGTTAAAAATGGCAATAAAAATGCTAAACCTAAAGTTAAGCGATCGCGCCGAAATTGCGCTATTCCTTTCACACATTGGGAAAAATTCTTTTCATTATTTATTCTCAGTTTTCATGTTCCTAATCTCCGACCGCACGTTCAACGATACCAATAAAAGCATCTTCCAAAGAGAAAGGAATCGGACGCAGAGATTCAATAGTCAGGTGTGCAGATTTTAAAAGCTGAGTTATTTCGGGAATTTCTGCTTCCGGGTCATCAAGAACAATGTGTAAACTATCGGCAAAAATCGAGACACGCCACGAATCAAGATGTTGTTTAAGTATCTTGGAAGCGGCTTGATTTTGGTTAACGATAATCTCTATAAGTTGTCCTGGTTGAGAAGCTTTGATAGAACTGGGTGAACCTTCGGCGGCGATTTTCCCGGCTACCATAAAACTCATGCAGTTACACTGTTCAGCTTCTTCTAAATAGTGCGTTGTCACCAAAATTGCTGTACCATTGCGGGCAAAGTCATTAATCAGCTTCCAAAACTGACGACGGGCTAAAGGATCTACCCCAGATGTCGGTTCATCTAGAAATAAAATATCTGGTTCGTGCATTACAGAAGCGCCAAAAGCTACTCGCTATATAGTCACTTTCAAGATAAAGAAGGATTATTTAAGGCGTTGATCGAAAGAGTAACAATTGCTAGTTTTCAGGGGATTTTTTGTACAGAAGATTTGCATGGTGAGGCAGCGATATTATTGCGTGAAATTGCTGAAATTTATCTAACAAAAGTTGCCGACAATCCTGAATACTTAGCACTATTCCGCTTGATTATCACCGAGTCGCAACGCTTTCCAGAATTGGCAAAATTATATACTCAAACCGTGATTCAACGTGGACGGCTATTACTGAGCCAGTATTTAGCTTCTCACCCAGAATTAGGCATTACTGACCCAGAAGCAACAGCGCAAATCTTTTTTGGCTCACTGGTATCCTATGTGATGGTGCAGGAAATGCTATATGGCAAAGAAATGATGCCATTGTCACGCGATCGCATTTTAGATAGTTTAATGAGTTTGGTACTCGCCCATACAAGCAAAGATCACTAAAAGAATTGAAATTGAACTTAGTTTTGAAGTGGCGCAGTCAATTCAATAAAGAAAAGTGGGAGCGCAGGGATAACCGTTTGGTTACAAGAAAGTAAAGCTTAGTGTTAAAGTAAATCCCCTTTGACAGCTATTATTCGGTTTACCGAACCGAGAAATGAGAGTAAACCGTAATATCTTTTTTACCGCCTAATCTGGTGCGGGAATCATCCATTGTTTGGTGAGAATAACCGAATTTACAAACTTGTTATTTCTCAATATGATGGAAATCAAAGCAAGGATTTAAATCCAAAGATTGGTTGAGCCAAAAACTACTACTGATACAAGGGATAAATTAATATGTTATTTCGTTACAACTCTGCACAAGATTTCAACACTTTAGAAAGTTACATCAACGGTCTATTGGGAGACACTAAAGTCCCATCTGCACAGTTTGAAAAAGGCTCTGTCAAAGTTCCGGCTGCTGAACTGCAAGAAACTGATGATGCAATTTATCTGAAGCTAGAACTGCCAGGGCTGGAAGCTAAAGACCTAGATATTCAAGTTACAGAAGATACTGTTCACATTAGCGGTGAACGCAAGTCTGAAACCAAAACCCAAAACAATGGCACTACCAAGAGCGAATTCTACTATGGTAAATTCCAACGTGTAATTCCTCTATCTGCTCGGGTTCAAAATACTAATGTCACCGCAGATTATAAAAACGGTATTTTGAATTTGACACTGCCCAAGTCCGAGCGAGAAAAGAACAAAGTTGTCAAGGTTAATCTAGAGCAAGCTGCTGTTTAATTGATGTTGAGGAAACTACTCTATCTCCAATAATTGATTGAGATAGCTAAAAGCCCAGTTAAAATATGACTGGGCTTTTTTATGGAGAAAAAGTCTGGATTTGATTTTTGTTCTCGCACTGTGGCGTAGCCATATTTACTTGCGTGGTAAGGCAATAGGAAAGAAGGCTTTTTGAATTGTACGGAGTTTTTTCACGCAATCAAATATGAGTCCTATATGTTGATGAAATACCTAGTTGACTATCTGTTATATCTGTCGTTTCTGTCATATCTGTCGTTTCTGTTATATCTGTCGTTTCTGTCATATCTGTCGTTTCTGCCATATCTGCCGTTTCTACGACCGCCAACTGAAAACTCAGCTCGACAACCATTTTTTACCCAAATACGATTTCTTCCATAGCCCCAATTTCCTCTACAACTGGCGTTAGACAATTGCCTGATAAGCCTCACTCTGCCTCTTGTATTTATCGCACAAGTATTCCTTCGATTATTCTGGCTTGAACAAGTTATTATTTCCTGAGCTGAAGCTGGAGCAGCAACACTCAAAACTGTACCTGTAGTAAGACTGGCAACCAGAAAGGTGATAGAAATTATGGGAAGGCGCATAATCATATAAAACCTTAGATTTCTTTCAGATTTCAGAGAGAAAAACTATATTTTATTGTAGCGAATTCCATTAAGAGCCAAGGAATCAAATCAGATTAAATGTAAAGAATATTTACACAATTAATCTCATTAAATACAACAGGTTCAAGACCAGCATAACTTAGGGCAAACGCAGTTGCAGCACCGCCAATTCCACCACAGATAATAATTGCTTTTTTCATAAGTTACCTGTTTATCAATAGACTTTCCCTGATACTTTTTTGTTTCGTTTTTTGGGAAAAATCCTCAGTTAACAGTAAACCTATAGCCATGACAAATTCAGATGCACTACCAGCAAGTGTACCTACTACATCTGAGGGCAAAGCATTACCAAAAAAGGAAACCAATGTTCCTAAAAATAACCAAGGCCATTTCAGCCGGAACCAAATACCAATGCCAATTAGTAGGACAAATATATTAACTACAATAGTGATAATTGGTGGGCCACTCAAGTTGGCAACATGATAGCGTAGAATTCCCGCAAACTCTATTGGAACTAGTTCCAGCCCTATATAATGGGTGGCAATATCTATCGCTGCAAGTCCCAATGCAACGATCGCAGATAAAACCCGCATTACTCCATTGGCCCAACCAGCTCCGCCGCGGTGAGCGAGTTCAACACCAATCACAATGAATAGCGGTACAACTAAATAATGTAATAGAAAGCGCAGCATACTGAGAGTTTTCAAAAGCTCTCCTGCACCAATAAAACTTCCTATTGAAAGAATGAGATTGTCATAGCTAATGCTCAATAGCACTATAGGTAACACTATCATTGCGAAGCTGGTTGATTGCTGCCACAGACGAATTGCCCTGCCTATTAACACCCATTCGATCAATGCAAGACTTAGATGTGTTAGGGGATAAATTATTGACATAAGTAATGTATTCACATAGCTTCATATATTCAAAGCACAAATATTGAGTTCTGAAGCTGATAAAGATAATTTGTACCTGGAATAAAAGCTAGAGCCACTTATTCACAAGATTTGTGGCTGTAATTACACTTGAAACTGGTTATTTTGTTGAACCTGTAATTTTTAATGCTAGTTAGAAAAAAGATTGCCTCCATCGCTGTGCTTCAAAGCTACGATATCAACTAAAAAATGTATTTAATAGTACCCTTGAGGGTACTATTAAGTTGAGTTGTTATTTTATGGCAGCTTCGATTTTTTCTCTTTTTTCTACGAGAAGCTTCCTTACAAAACGCTATATGTGCGCTTGAATGCAGTTGTTAGTGCGATCGCCTTTGTCTGAAGCAGCAGACTCAGTTGTAACACTGCCTTCTCCCTTCTTTACAGGGCTTTGGGTTTGACAAACTTTAGGGTCATGCGATCGCTCTCTCCAATAGTAACGAAGCGTTCCCTATCATTTTGACCTTGGCTCAAGGTGGGAGGTAGTGTCCAGACTCCGCCCGGATAGTCTTTAGTATCTTTTGGGTTGGCGTTAATTTCTGATTTGCCCACCAATTTGAAGCCTGCTTTTTCCACAGCAGTAATTATTGATTCTGTTAGCGGATAGCTAAGGTTTAGCCCATTCTGACTCGTGACCGAAGAGGAGCGATGGTGCGAAGCTTCCATCGGAAGCGATCGCACAAACCAATAACTCATAAAGGTTAGCTTTTTTCTGGTGGATCTACTTATAATGATTCCAGCATTCACCAATCACCCCCCATCACTTATGGCAATACTTCAATTGATTGAACCTGAAGTTAAAGATTTGGGTGGGTTTGTTGCCCGCCGCAGTTTGCCATATCTTCATCGTCAAATGGTTGGGCCGTTTATCTTCTTTGATCATGTTGGCCCATCTGTTTTGCCACCCAACAAAGGTATCGATGTCCGACCACATCCTCATATCAATCTTGCCACCGTAACTTACCTATTTGATGGTGCTTTGATGCACCGCGATAGTTTAGGCACTGTGCAGGAGATTCAACAGGGTGCTGTAAACTGGATGACGGCGGGAAAAGGGATTGTACATTCGGAGCGATCGCCAGATATCGATCGTCAAAAAGAAACTACCATTCATGGCATTCAAACCTGGGTCGCCTTGCCTGTAGAATACGAAGAAATCGATCCAAGCTTCACTCACTATCCTGCCCAAACTCTTCCTACCTGGGAAGAGAATGGCGCTATCATCAAACTCATTGCTGGACAAGCACTTGGGTACACCTCACCAGTCAAAGTTTTCTCACCCATTCTCTATTTAGATGTGATACTGTCTGCTAATGCTCACTTTACTGTCCCCACTGGTTATTCAGAGAGGGCAGTATACAGTGTCACAGAAGGTTTGAGCATTAATGAGGAACCGCTAGAGCCATATCGCCTTGCCATCCTAGAACCAACAGATGAAATCAGGGTTTCTGCTGCTGCTCCTGCTCGGTGTATTGTTATTGGTGGTGAACCATTGGGTACACGCTACAAATGGTGGAATTTTGTTTCTAGCCGACCAGAGCGGATAGAGCAAGCAAAAGCCGATTGGCAAGATTGCCGCTTTGCTAACGTGTCAGAAGAAACAGAGTTTATTCCACTGCCGGAAGTGGTGACAGAGGCTAATCCCTTTTAGTATCAGTATGGTGTTGCGGGTAGGCGATCGCAAATCTAAAGTTTCTAGTGGGGACTTTAGTCCTCATAATCAAGTTTCACGCTTCAGTCCATAACTTTTACACAACAAAGTGCTACTTCCTTTAATTGGATGAAGTCGAACTAAGCTGTCGAAGAAACTCAATATTCAAATCTAATTTTTCTCCTAACCAGAGAGAATAAATCGCGTGGTCTGAGACAGCATCGCCTGTCTCAGGATGGACAAGAATATCTAATCCCTCACGATTAAGCATTAACCAAGGGACGACTTTATCAAACTGATTCGGTAAGAAAGCAACTTGATACATCCCTTTTGGGTGGGGCCCAATAGGCTTGTCAAACCAGCGTCCGAGTTGCACTTCAAATCTAGCGCCCAATCCTTCACGTACACGCGCAGCTACATCCCGACTTGCAGCATCGAAGTAAACATGAGCATGAAAACCAGCGATCTCAATGGTATCTTCTTTCATAGATCCACTTTTTGCTCTCAACTCTAATTTTGGGTAGAGGACTTTTTCTTTTTCACTGAAAAAGCGATGTCTACGATGGGCTACGCCTACGCTCAATTTTAGCCTAATACCGTGCAGTTAAGGATAATTTGTAGCGATTTGACTCTATAGAGGCCATTAATTGAGGTAATTGGGTAGTTGAGGATAAACCAAATTCAGAATTTGGCTGGCTATGATTTATGCAATATTAGTAGTCTGTCAAGTTTAAATTGATGGTAAGCAAGTTCGTAGTAAGGACTTTAGTCCTTCTTTTCTAAACACTAAAGTCCTTACTACAAACCCTCAAAAATAGTTTGACAAAGTAGTAATTAGTTAACGCTTAAAGTACTTGTAGTTTCTTTGACAACTTCATCTTTTTTAACAGCAACGGACAGATGCACAACATGAACCGAACAAGAAGCATGGTGAAGAACGTAGTTACTCACACTACCGAGAAATAGTTCCATCAGCCCAGAATGACCCCGCCGCCCCATAACAATTAGGTCAGCGCCAGAACTATGGGCTAAGTCACAAATAATTCTGCCAGGATTACCAACATTTTGTGTAAATTCTGTATTTATACCTGCTGTATTAGCTTGGGCACAGAAAGATTGCAACATCTGGATTCCCAAATTTTTAAAGGTATCCCACTGTTTTTGGTATAACTCAAAGCTTTGACTAGTCAATCCTGGATAGTAGTCAAAATTAGACATCATAGGTAGGTAAGGGCTACCCTCTTCTTCTGGAGATAGGACATGGACTAACATTAAGCTAGCTTGTGTTAACTTTGCTAAACTCAATGCTTCTTCAAAAACCTGTTGCCCTATTTCTGAACGATCTAATGCAACTAAAATCTTTTTAAACATCATAATAGACCTCCTAGTTCATTGGTAATTGGTCTTTACTGTTTCAGATTTCTAAATGCTGGATTGTCAAAAATGACTCATCCCTCAACTATGTTTAGCGATTTTTGAATTTAAATATTCTTAAAGGTTTTCGCCCCATATTTATATATAGCAAAAGAATTTGAGGAACTTGTGAGGAAAGCAAGCATTTATCTTTGATTAACAGTGAGCATCCCGTTTTGTAAGATACATCCTTCTTTGGGATGCTTTAATATTTTGTTTATTTGACTAGATATGAGTTTTTAAATTAACCAAGTATACTTAAAATTAAGTATAAATTAAAGATTAACTTACTATATTATGGCTAACGTTTTTATAAGCTATCGACAAATTGATACTGAGCCAGCTGAAAAACTAGCTTCAGAAGTAGTTAGTGCTGGGCATCAAGTGTGGTTTGCTGAATGGAAAATCGATGTTGGTGATTCTATAGTTGAGCGCGTCAATGAAGGGCTGGAAGGACTAAGTTATTTAGTATTGTGTTATTCTTCATCTGATCTATCTCCGTGGGTAAATCGTGAATGGATGTCGGTTTTAGCACAGCAACTGAGTGGACACGGGGTTAAAATTTTACCAGTTTTGCTGACCGGAGGCAAACCACCTGCCATATTAGCTGATATCAAGTATGCTGACTTAATTAAAGACTGGTCTAAAGGTGTATCTGATTTGCTAAGGGCTGTCAAATGAAAAAAATACTTCAGCAGGTTCTTATAGCCCATGCAAAGGGAGAAGAGGAGTTTGCCGAAAAATTAGGGGAACCGATTCGAGAAGCTGGCTATGAAGTAGCTCATCGGGGAACGGTAATGGTAGGAGAATCTTTCGTTGAAGAAGCTTCTAAGGCTTTGAGTAGTGGTAGTCCGGTGGTACTTTGTGGAACTATCAAAGCATTGGGAACAAAATGGGCACGTCAGATTGTTAACGCTGCAAGAAATAACTATCGAGTACGAATCTTTTGCGTACAAATGGATGAAGAAGCTGACGTAGAGACAGTGGCATTTGATGAATGCATTGCTCAATATTGGCAAGATCCTACAAAAGCACAACATGATTTAATTACTGCTCTGAAGAAATATTATCCTTTGCAAGTACCTTCCGATTATGTAAAGGGGGGAAATGACGCAGAACAGCGTTATCGGGAACTGGTTTTGGAGTCCTGCGACATTATAGACTTAGCTAACTTACCAGAGTTTGATCGCCATATTGCCACCCAGAAACTGTTACTGCGTCAGCTTTACGTAGCACTCCGCGTCCAAGTAGAAATTGTCTCCAATGCTGAAGTTGAGGAAGTGGAATTAGCGGCAATTGAAAAGCGCCGCATTGCTATGCAGCGTAGGAGAGCAGGCTGGAGTAGTGAAGAAAAAGACGAAAGGGAAGATAGAGGTAAGCGGGTTCCTGTTGGAGAACGACTGGCTAAGGCTAAACGATTAGTTGTGCTGGGAGATCCAGGGGCAGGAAAGACTACTATGATTCGTTGGATTACCACAGCCTACTTGCTGCGGCTCGAAAAAGATCCAGACTGGAAAGATTTGCCTGATGTATCTACACTTCCTGATGAGGATTGGCTACCAATTATTATCCGTTGTCGAGATTTGAAAAATGTCAGCCCTATTCGTTCATTAGACGATATTCTGCATTACATCTTGCGTAAGGACGAGATGAGCGAGCCTGAATGCACTGCTCTGCGTGGCATTTTAATACAAAAACTTAAACAAGGTACAGCACTGTTACTTATAGACGGCTTGGATGAGATCACAGATTCTCTTTTACGAGCTGAATTCTGCCAACAGATTGAAAAAATTTGTGACGCATATAAACAAGCCCCCATAATCGTTACCTCCCGCATTGTTGGCTATCGGGAAATGAAATACCGCATAGGGCGGCAGTTTGAGCATGTTACAGTAGCTGAACTGATAAAAAAAGATAAAGATGATTTTGCTCATCGCTGGTGTGATATTACCGAATTACCAGAGCGAAAAAAGAAGGCAGAAACAGAATTGATTCAAGACATTCACAGTGCTGAACGCATTGAACGTCTTACTGGTAATCCAATGCTGCTTACTACAATGGCGTTGGTTAAGCGTAAAGTTGGTAAACTGCCGACTCGCCGACATAAGTTGTATGCACAAGCAGTAGATGTACTACTTAACTGGCGCTCTGAAGTAGACAAACCTATAGATGATGATGAAGCACTACCGCAATTAGAGTATATTGCCTATGCCATGTGTCATAGAGGAGTACAGCAACTTCGGAAAGATGAAGTGATAGAGTTATTTGAAAAGTTCCGAGAAGAATATCCCAATCTTCATGAGGTAAAAAAGCACACACCTAAAGAATTTCTGAGTTTATTGGAACATCGCACAGGCATTTTAGTAGAAGCGGGTGTTATTCCACATAATGGCAGAGACATTCCTGTATTTGAATTTCGTCACCTCACATTTCAAGAATACTTGGCAGGATTGGCACTTGTGCAAGGTCATTTCCCTAACCGCGATCGCTCTCTCAACCTTGCTGATTATGTAGCCCCACTTGCTGCCCAAATTAATGAAGTGCAATCTGATCATCCTGTTGTTTTTCGCAGTCAGCAAGAAGTAGTGGTAACTGAAAACTGGCGAGAGGCACTACGTCTTTGTGTAGCCTCCTGCAATGATGATGATGTGGACGATGTTTTGCAAGCTATCCTCAAACCAATTGAAACAGAAGATGCTCAGATTACGGCTCGTCCCCGTGCAGTACTGGCGGCTCTGTGTTTAGCTGATGAGCCTAATGCCAGTGAACAAATGGCAATGGAAATATTGCAAGAGTTTGTTAGGAATGTTGGTGAGCGTGATGGCAATACACCGTTTTCGGGAACTAGTGTAGATACTGCTGCTATAGAATTGGCTGAATCTCAGTGGGCAGAAATACTATGTTCGATCCTTCTTCAAGAATTTCAACGAAGAGAAGCAAAAGTTCGTGGTGGTTGTGGTGGTCTTTTGGGAATGATTACTACAGCATCAATGTCAAACGAACTGGAAACTTTTCATAAATGTTATTTGGAACAAGCATCTCGTCTTAAGTTAAGCCAAGAGGAGTCAATAAAGGCAGCTCTCATCATTGAGAAAATACTTTGGAAGCGAATTATACTTTTCCCAGTTGATCAAATATTTTTTGATAATATGCCTGAAATAATAGATACTTTGCTAGAAATGCTTACGGGCAGCCCCCCCACTTCCCATGCCGCAGCCGGAGTACTCCGATTGTTCAATGTTAATTTTCATCCTAGAATAAAGCGTTGGCAACCATCAATAAAAGAGAAGGAGCAGTTAATCTCTTTTATCAGTAATCTAACATCTGACACACAAGCGTTGGCTCTAATATGCAGAATTCTAGGTAACGAACGTGAAAAGCAGGCAGTTGAACCCCTGATTGCCAAGCTCAATGATGCCGATAGCAATGTGCGGCAAGCAGTAGCATCGGCATTGGAAGAGATTAAGGATGCACAAGCACTTAAACCTCTAATTGCCAAGCTCAATGATTCCGATAGTGATGTACGGCAAGCAGTAGCATCGGCATTGGGAGGAATTAAAAATGGACGAGCAGTTGAACCTTTGATTGCCAAGCTCAATGATGCCGATAGTGATGTGCAGCAAGCAGTAGCATCGGCATTGGGAAGAATTAAAAATGGACGAGCAGTTGAACCTTTAATTGCCAAGCTCAATGATTCCGATAGTGGTGTACGGCAGGCAGTAGCATCGGCACTAGGAGAGATTAAGGATGCACGAGCAGTTGAACCCCTAATTGCCAAGCTCAATGATGCCAATAGCGATGTGCGGCAAACAGTAGCAAGGGCTTTGGGAGCAATTAAAAATGGACGAGCAATTGAACCGTTGATTGCCAAACTCAATGATTCCAATAACTTTGTGCGGCAAGCAGTCGCAGGGGCATTGGGAAGAATTAAAAATACACGAGCAGTTCAACCCCTGATTGCCAAGCTCAATGATGCCGATAGCGATGTGCAGCGAGCAGTAGCATCGGCATTGGGAGAGATTAAAGATGCACGAGCAGTTGAACCGTTGATTGCCAAGCTAAATCATGTCGATAGCGATGTGCAGCAGGCAGTAGCAGGGGCACTAGGAAAGATTAATGATCCACGAGTGCTTGAACCCTTGATTGCCAAGCTCAATAATGCTGATAGCGAGGTGCAGCAAGCAGTAGAGGCAGCACTAGTACAACTTGGAGATACTCAGACTATACAAAAGTTACTAAACAGGTTGTCATCTGAGAATCAAAATACGAGGGTAATAACACTCAGAGCATTATCTTGGATTTGTCAAGATAAAATAGATCGCGAGCTGCTTTCTAGGGATGTTGATGCTTTTAACCCCTTTCTAGATCCCCAAGAAGAAATTAATGAAGAACGAGTTAATTATGCTGCTGCTCAATTAGATATATCAATCGAAGAAGTGCGTATGCGTTACCAAAAACTTGCCCAGCAATTTGGTCTAAGATTAAACTTTACTACAGATGCTTCATGAGATTACTAAATGTCATAGCGTAACTTAAAATTACTTAAATTTATTTAACTTAAAAGACTTTCTACTTCCTCATCAGTAAAACCAAATTGCCTAAAAATACGCAAAACATAACCAGGAGACATTTCTCTTGCACCCATATCTATAGGAACTACTCTCCTTTTACCATCAACTTCACGAGTATATAAACAATGGTCGCCTTTTCCTTCTCTATGAAATGTGCAACCTGCTTGTTCTAAAAGCTTAATTAACTGCTTTGGTTTCAGGGAAGGTATGTTTTTAGGCATAAACCTTCCTTAATTCATATATCTCTGAATCTTGTTCTTTTTCTTCAACAAATAAAAATTCATGTAATTCATCTATTGAAATGGGAGATTTATAAATATTGCTTTCAGACTCATAAACAATTTCAAAAGATTCAATAGCCTCTTTTAGCTTGCTGATAGCATCTTCTTGAATAGTGCCCTGTCCTACAATTCCATTTTCTAAACACAAAGCAACCCAATAACCAGCGCTTTGCTTGAGTACTACTGTGTAAAATTCCATTGATATTCACCTATTGAAATTGTGGTGTGAGGTGGGCATTGCCCACCCTACTAAATTTACTAACGCAAACTACTAGCTGGCATACCCAAAATATCCTCAAGTCTCGGCATATCTTCCAACGCAATCACACGCCCTTCATCCTCAAAACCGACAATTTGATCAAAGTTCAAATACCGATATAAATCATCTGCAAAAGGATGAATTCTACTCGCTACAATATCTAAATATTCTTGCACTGTCGGAAGCCGTCCCAGCAGCGCACAAACTGCGGCTAATTCTGCTGAACCAAGATACACTCGCGCATCTTTACCCATGCGATTATTGAAGTTGCGGGTAGAGGTAGAAAACACTGTTGTGCCATCAGCAACTCGCGCCTGATTACCCATGCACAAACTGCATCCTGGCATTTCTGTTCTAGCACCCGCAGCCCCAAAAATGCTGTATACACCTTCTTCTTTTAATTGGTGTTCATCCATGCGGGTTGGTGGTGCTATCCACAGGCGAGTTTTCACTTCACCTGCACCTTCCAAAACTTTGGCTGTTGCCCGATAATGACCAATATTTGTCATGCAAGAACCGACGAATACTTCTTGCACTGGATCATTAGCAACTTCCGATAATAACTTAACATTATCGGGGTCATTGGGAGCAGCAACAATTGGCTCTTTGATTTCGTTTAAATCAATTTCAATTATTTCGGCATACTCCGCATCGGCATCGCCTTCTAATAACACGGGATTCGCTAACCATTCTTCCATCTTTGCCACACGGCGCAGCATGGTACGCGGATCGTGATAGCCCCGTGCTATCATATTTTTCAACAACGCTATGTTAGAACGCAGATATTCAGAAATTGTCTCTACACTCAGCTTAATTGTGCATCCGGCACAAGAACGTTCGGCGCTAGCATCGGTGAGTTCAAAGGCTTGTTCAACTTTTAAATCTGGCAAACCTTCTATTTCCAGAATCCGCCCAGAGAAGACATTTTTCTTGTTCTGCTTCTCTGCTGTCAGCAAACCTTTTTGAATTGCTACGTAGGGAATGGCATTCACGACATCCCGCAGGGTGATACCTGGTTGCAATTCACCTTTGAATCTTACCAAAACTGACTCTGGCATATCTAAAGGCATGACACCCAAGGCGGCTGCAAAGGCCACTAATCCAGAACCGGCGGGGAAGGAAATACCCAAGGGGAAGCGGGTGTGAGAGTCGCCGCCAGTTCCCACGGTGTCGGGTAGCAGCATCCGGTTTAACCAAGAGTGGATAATACCATCACCGGGACGGAGGGCGACACCGCCACGAGAAGCAAAGAAATCGGGGAGTTCGTGATGGGTTTGGATGTCTACTGGTTTGGGATAAGCTGCTGTGTGGCAGAAACTTTGTATCACTAAGTCTGCACTGAAACCAAGACAGGCGAGTTCTTTTAATTCGTCGCGGGTCATGGGGCCTGTGGTATCTTGAGAACCAACGGTGGTGATGATGGGTTCGCAAGATGTGCCGGGACGCACACCAGGTAATCCGCAAGCTTTACCTACCATTTTCTGTGCTAGGCTATAGCCTTTGCCTGTATCAAAGGCTTGCTGAGGACGGGTGAAGACTGTGCTGTGTTCTAAACCAAGTGCAAGACGAGTTTTATCGGTGAGGGTACGGCCGATAAGTAAGGGGATGCGTCCACCTGCGCGGACTTCATCGAGGATGGTGTCAGGTTTGAGGGCAAAGGTGGAAATGACTTCGCCTGTTTCGTTGGTGATTTCGCCTTTGTAGGGATGGATGGTAATTACCATGCCGGTTTCGAGTTTGGTGACATCGCACTGAATAGGCAAAGCACCGGCATCTTCTGCTGTGTTAAAGAAAATTGGCGCGATCGCACCACCTAAAACATAACCCCCAGCGCGTTTGTTTGGCACAAAAGGTATATCATTTCCTGTATGCCACAATACTGAGTTGATGGCAGATTTACGCGAAGAACCTGTACCAACTACATCTCCCACGTAAGCTACAGGATGCCCTTTTTTCTTCAATTCGGCAATGGTTGCCAAGCTTCCCGGTTGCCGTGACTCTAACATCACTAAGGCGTGTAAGGGAATATCCGGGCGAGTTGTGGCGCTTTGGGCGGGGGATAAATCGTCGGTATTAGTTTCGCCAGGAACTTTAAAAACGGTGACAGTAATCGCTTCTGGAACTGTGGGGCGAAGGGTAAACCATTCAGCTTCCGCCCAAGAATCAACCACCCGTTTGGCGAAAGGATTGGTTTTAGACAACTCTAAAACATCGTGGTAAGCGTCATACACCAAGAGGATTTTGCTTAAGGCGTTGGCGGCATAAGCGGCGATGGGTTCCTTTCCTTGTCCACCCATTACCAGAGGTGTTTCGGATGAGTCGGAGACGGATACAGTAGGCAATTGCAGCAAATCGATTAAAGATTGCACATTGTAACCACCGATCATTGTGCCCAGCAATTGCACCGCTTCGATGGGCGCAATCAACGGACTGGTGATTTCTTCCTTGGCGATCGCGGTGAGAAATCCAGCTTTGACATAAGCTGCTGGATCAACACCAGGAGAAACGCGATCGCGCAATAAATGTAATAATATATCCTCTTGACCCTTTGGCGGATTTTTCAGTAATTCACATAATTCTGAGGTTTGCTTCGCATCCAATGGTAAAGGGGGAATACCGAGTGCTGCTCTTTCAGCAACGTGTTTACGATATTGTTCTAGCATTTTTATGTTCTCCATTGGGATGTTCTATCTTTAATTATGAAATATTTTTAGTCAATACTTGGCTATAAGAGTTTAGCTTACTTTTATTACTGAAAGCCTTACTGCTAATCGGTTGCTTGCAGTTTTTTTATACTGAAAGTTTGGAAACTATTGGGCGAATGGAATTCTAAAATTCTTGTTCTTTCTATGTCATAGTCTTGACCTTCATCTGTAAAATGGCTATCTCCATCAATTTCAATCACTACTTGTTTTTCTAGAAAGATGTCTGTACACCGTAGCTTAAAAAAAGGGGGGGACAAGAATTAAATTCCCCTTTTGTAGGGGGGATTTTAGGTGGATCTAAAACGTTTTGCTACCAAGAAGAAGACTTTTCAAACATCCTCTAACGCGCTTAGAATGCCGCGAAGTCTTTATTTATGCCGTCAAAAAGGCATAAGAAAAGTATAAGTTTAAACTCTATGCTTTGTGCATCATGTGCATTACCTGCTGAAAGCAAAACAGCCAGAAGATGGGTTGGCGTTGATTGACAAAAAATTATTTTCGAGGCAAAGTTGCACTAAAGCAGCGATCGCATGTAACAGGCAGTCAAGTGAAAACATGACGTTCTCTCCCGCCTGTTATACCATCAGATTAACGGGAAAGAACGTCACAGCAGACCTAAACCTCGCACTAGTAAAAGAGGATCAATGTCAGCTTAAAACAATCGTCCACAAGGAATTGTTCCACGACGAATCGCATGATTGCTGGTTTCGGAATCATCCGCCCAGAAGAACTGTTTTAGATTGCTGGCGCATTCAGAATTGGGCGCAATGGCGATACCTTCGTTGTTAATGTTTGACATCGAACTTGGGCGTTCGTAACCCTTGCGGATGATGAATTTGCCTTTCGTTGACGAGCCAACGGCGGTATCGATGGCGAGCAGGGTTGAGCGATTGCTGCAATTGTTGTCGCAATACGCCCATAAAGTCTCATTATCGCGGTCGAAGGATAAATCCATGATCTTTGTATTACCACTGGCAATGGTAGCAATACGCGTATATGTAGAGTCGGAGTTGAGCGCGTATGCATAAATTTGTCCATTTGCTTCCAATCCAACAAAAAACAATCCCGTGCCATGTAACGGATAATTGGCTGGGTTGTAGAGCTGATTGGTACTTTCATCTATGAATCCATTAGCCTGCAAATAACTATCTGGCACCCATGCGATCGCTTCCAAGCCTAAATTAGTGGAGCTAACCGTTGGCAAATTAGAAGTTAAGTTCCATTCCTTAGTAGCATTGAGGGTGGTGGCACTACTGCTGCTGTCATAACTCAGTACGCTGAAGCGGTTCGAGCCGCTGCCATCTCGCTCAGTAGAGACGTAGATAGTTGTTGAAGAAAACTCGGCTTTGGTCACGCCTTCCGCATCTGGCGCACCAGTACCATTGGGATAGCGCAACGTTTTTCCAGAACTCCAATTATTAGCAGTATTTTTGACGAAAGTGCTGCCGTTCCAAACCAGGTTATAGAGTTTTGATGGCGAATTTTGCACTCCCCACAACACAGCTTGTTGCATTCCAGTCGCTGGGTCGTAGAACAAACCACTGAGATTACCACCGAACTGGTTAGAGCCATCAGCAGTGACTACAGTTGTGCTGCTAGGCCATGCGCTGTAGGTGACAGCGGCTGCTACCAATTTCGCACTCAATAAACTTATGCCACAGGCAAAAAACAGCTTTGTGAGCGCAAAGGAAGATATTGCTTTACATTTCATTGTTTGATAATCTCTGAGAATAATTGAAGCCCATGCGCCGTCCAATTTTCGATGTGTAAATTGTTTGGATCACGCGGCATCACAAAAGTGGTGGTGAAATTCACTCTAGCAATTGGATATGACTTAAAAAGTTATAATTGGTTAAAATTTTGGTTAAAATTAGTTATTTTCACGAAATTTTCGCCACACCAAAAAAACTGCTTTTGGAATGTCCAAAATTGTCCCGAATACAAGGGTAATTGAAGCAGCCCGATCCACAAATCGCTATATACTATATAGTCCCAATCAAAGCCTCACAGATACATATTAAATCTCTAAAGTCTGGAAATAAAATCTTATTATCTCTGAAATTTTAATATTTATTAGAACAATCGCTGAATATAACTTAGCTTACGTTGTATCAATTAGAATTAATCATGGAGTCTCCCACAGCCTTTTTATCCCCCAACAACAATTTTTAAGTAAGCAAAAACCTCTCAAAGTCCTCCTTTTTAAGGAGGATTTAGGAGGATCTACAACATTTTGAGCTTGTAGAGGGATGTGTATACACCGTAGCCTAAAAAAGAGGGTTTAGGAGATAAAAAAGTGCCTAAATCACAGCCAACCAATAGCTTTTAAAGCAACCTCTTAAGCTAGCTCACAAAATCGTTCCAGTTTCTTTCAAATAAACCCGTGTAAATGGTTCATCTTCAGCCAAAGTATAATCTTCAATCAACCCTTTGCGACGGATAGAAATATCGTTGCCTTTTCTAATCACCACAGTAGAACCATCAAAGACATCCCGCGCTAGCATCATCTCAGTTTCGGTAGGATTATCCAAAACTACGATATTACTACTCCGGTAAAACATCCCCTCTTCATCTAAGATGTCTTCCGCATATTCGGCAATCAGCAAATCAACTTTGGGATGACGGAGTAAAGTTTGGACGTTGCTATTGTAATTTTTGCTTAATACTTTTTTCGAGCGATTCACAAAAACTGCATCACGACAAACAGCACCAATTGTCCAGTTGGGATGTTGCAAAAGGATATGGTCAATTGTTGTTTGCAGTTCTTCAACTGAGATTTTATTAAAGGTAATAATCGGTATCCTCGCATCTGCACCCGACTCAAAAAAGGTTTCTAGAATATGAGAAGGTACATCAACACTTTCGCCTTCAGAAGGTTTAAGATGCATTAAAACTCCTGGTGCAGCGTTGATTTCCAGGATAGCGAAGTTACTAGATTTCCAAGATTCGGAGAGACTTTTGGTAATTACATCAATACCAAGGCAAGTCAACTGGAAGTGTTGGGCAATATCTTGTGCCAAGATAATATTGTCATCATGAACTGTGTGGGTTGAATCGATGCTCATACCTCCGGCTGAAAGATTGGCAACTTTACGCAGGTAAACAGTGCGTCCTTTTTCAATCACGCTGTCTAGTGATAAGCGCTGCTCCTCTAAGTAAAGTTCCATCGCTTCATCAATCTGAATTTTACTCATGGGTGAGGTGGGCGTATCTAAACGTGCAGGTTTGCGGTTCTCTAGGCGGATTAATTCTGCAAGCGTTAAGTAGCCATCACCGACAACCGATGCTGGACGGCGTTCTGTGGCGGCGACAAATCTACCATTGACACACAACATCCGAAAATCTGATCCAGAAATACTTTTCTCAACAATTATCCGAGTTAGCTGATCTTCAGGAATCGCTGCTAATGCTCTATTATAAGCAGATTCCAGTTCTTTTGAGTCTTGTACGTCAGCCGTAACGCCAATTCCTTTGTGACCTACCACTGGCTTAACTGCCACTGGGTAGCCAATTTGTCTGGCTGCTGCCAAGGCTTCCTTTTCAGAAAAGACGATATCGCCTTCAGGGACTGGGAAACCCAAGGTTTTTAGAAATGCTTTGCAGTCATCTTTACGGGTCGTAAACTCTGAATCTAGATGACTATCACAGTTAAATGTGGTTGCTACTCCTCGGACGTGTTTTTTTCCAAAGCCGTATTGCATTAATCCTTCTTCCCACAAATAAAAGGCGGGAATACCTTTTTCGTAGGCTGTTCGCAATAAAGCGTAAACTGTGGGGCCACCATAAACAGATGCGCGAAACCTATTTTGCAGCCTCACTAGCTGCTCCTCAAAGTTAAAGTCTTCGTCTTGGGTAATGGCTTCAAACCAATCCCAAACAAAATAAACGACCTCTCTAGTTGTGCGTTCATGTAGTGATTGGACGCTAATTCGCGCGAAATCTGGATATGGCTTAACACTCCAATGCTTAAGGTGCAAATCCATATCAAGCTTTCCGACTTCGGACACAACTTGGGCAAATAGATAGGCATGGGACTCGTAGCTTTGACTGCCCAGATTTGGATAGCGATCGCCAATGCTTGCAATATAATCTTCTATGGGCAAAGGCTCTCTAGAGTCAACTAGAGCAAAGTCAAATACTAGCGCCCCTACATCTAAATAGGGGTTGGGGCCAACATAATGCTTGAAGTTGAAAATATCGAATACATCCGTTCTTCTAGCATTAATGCGAACTAAGTCACTGCTTTTTTGTAGAACCATTGATTACGAACCTTTGGCTAAACACCCTGAAATTTCTATGCTGAGTTATCGTTACTCAGACTTGTTGATTGGAGGCTGATTCAGATTAATTGTTGGAGAGTGATGGCAAAGCCATTGATCTAATCAGAACCTACACTAACCCTATTAGTAAGCATTTTTAACTATCTCAAGGCATAATTAAATTTCTTTTCCTCAGCAAAGAATCAAGAATAGTCACTTCATCCTTATGAATGGGCAAAGATATAACCTTTGAAAGGTGTAACACGCATCCCAAAATCTGTATAAGTAAATATGCGGTATTGAAAAGACAGCAAAGCATGAATAGCACACAAGCTGATCTAAGAGATGAAATTCGAGAACTTGCTGAGGAAGCTTTTCACCAAAAGCTGATCTCCGGTCATGGTGATGGGCCTGACATAAATGAATATCAAATCGTCTACCAAGGTAAACCCAGACATCTCCCACTAGAACAAGCACGTTTTTTCTTGACTAACTTGCTTTACAGAAGTCGCATTCATTAGGATTTACCATCAGATATCTATCAGATATCTAATTTGCACCCAGCGAGAGTTAATACCAACAATTGCATGATAAATTTTCAATCGGCAATTTAGAAACGCAGTCAATAATGCCTCTAGAAAATCTCTCTAGAGGCAGTTGGTTTTAGGGTTTTTATTTAGTAAAAGAAAATTAATTCTGAGGATAGCTATTTTTGTATGTAATTTGCCTGAAAAATCTTTTGGTCTAATTGCAAGCGCAAATTTCAATACTACCTTCTATTGGGTAATCTACCACAAGGAAGATTTGATAGTTTAATTGTCATGGTTTAGTGAAATTTATTAACTCACATCAGGGGGCATCATGGTGGAAAGTAATCCCAAACGGCAGTTGGTAATTATTGGGGGAGCAGAAGATAAGGATGGAGATTCTCAAATTCTGCGAGACTTTGTGCGACGCGCCGGAGGTACGAAGGCGCACATTGTCATTATGACGGCTGCGACAGAATTACCAAGAGAAGTGGGAGAAAATTATATTAGAGTTTTTGAGCGGTTGGGAGCCGAAAATGTTCGCATTATTGATACAGAAACCCGCGAAGACGCATCATCCTCTACCGCATTAGAAGCAATTCATAAAGCAACTGGGGTATTTTTTACTGGTGGAGATCAAGCTCGCATCACCAATATCCTCAAGGATACCGAAATCGATGCGGCCATTCATAAACGGTTCGCGGAAGGTGTAGTTATCGCCGGTACAAGTGCGGGCGCTGCTGTGATGCCAGATAAAATGATAGTTGAAGGTGATTCTCAAACGCATCCTCGAATTGAAACTGTTGAAATGGGCCCTGGTCTAGGCTTTTTACCAGGGGTGGTAATTGACCAGCATTTTTCCCAACGTGGACGTTTGGGACGCTTAATTTCAGCTTTAATACTAGAACCTGCTGTTTTAGGATTCGGTATTGACGAGAATACCGCTATGGTCGTAACCGATAATCAAATTGAAGTGATTGGTGCAGGTGCGGTGACAATTGTTGATGAATCAGAAGCTACATACAACAATATGGGTGAAATCTTGAAGGATGAGTCTTTGGCGATTTGCGGAGCAAAGCTTCACATTTTGCCACATGGATTCAAATTTGACTTGAAAACCCGCCAACCTATCCTAAATAATGCCTCTGTGACTAATGTAACCGTACCTGTTGCTTGAATCAACACCTAACTTTTTACAGGTGCGTTTTACTTGAATAAATCATTAATAATTGTAGATTATTAGCATTTATCTCTTGAATATCCTCCCAAATACTCTCAAAAATAGGGGACACAACCCCCCTTTTTTCAGGAATAAAGGGGGGATTAATTATTAATATTCCTTATCTTAACTTCAGCAAACTGTAAGGAATAAGTAATATTAACTCTACATGATGATGCACTTAATATTTATTAAACGAATTATGAAGTTTAGGTAGTATATAAAGAAACGGCTCGGTAAATGAATTAATTATGAAGTTAAATTTGATAGAAAATTGGTATAAATAAGTAATAATTAATTCAAACTATATCTCGAATGCCGATCAACTTCTATGACAATATACTTTTATAGCACTCGTGAAGAATATGGTTGTTTCTCTAACTTTTCGCCCCACGGTTTTCAATTAGATGGATTGTATTGGTCAACCAGCGAACACTACTTTCAAGCGCAAAAGTTTGTGGATACAACTCATTTAGAGCAAATCCGCCAAGTTAAAACACCTAAAGATGCGGCAAGAATGGGACGTGAGAGAACCCGTCCACTACGTCAAGATTGGGAACAAGTTAAAGACGATATCATGCGGCAAGCTGTGCTATGTAAATTTCAAACTCATACAGATATTAGGAATATCTTACTTTCCACAGGCAATGCAGAAATTGTTGAAAACTCGCCCATCGATTTTTATTGGGGTTGCGGAGCCGATGGTAGCGGTAAAAATATGCTAGGAAAAATTTTAATGGAGGTGCGAGAGAGCCTGCACCATACATACAGCGCAGATGTTGATTGTAAAAGCGTTAAATGATGCGCTAAACAACCTGATGAAAGATATCTTCTAGTTTTGGGAACACTATATTTACCACCAGACTTCAAAGAAAGGGGTTGATGCCTAAAGGCGAATGGAATAATAGTTCGAAAAATACAATTCCCCTACAATTACCCATAACATACTTAAAACCAGTGAAGCGTAATACAATTACTCATGAATTTGGCTCTGGTTCACATGCAGAAATACTACCTCCACAGGAAAATGATGACAATTTATCGGAAGCATCCAAGCTACTACGGCAAGGAATTCAACAGCAGCAAGCTGGTGAATTAATTGCGGCGTTGAAGTCTTTACAACAAGCTTTGGGGCTGTTTCAGGGAGTTGGGGATTTGCAAAAACAGGCACAGGCGCTTTCTTTTTTAGGATTGGTAACTTATAGCGCTGGAGACTATAAAGGTGCGATATCTTACTCCCAGCAGTGTTTGTCTTTGCTCAATAACACCTCAGATTTAGCGTTGCAAATGCAAGCACTTTCCCATTTAGGAAATTCATACCGTCATTTGAATGACCATAACAAGGCTATTGAGTTTCTAGAAAAGTGTTTGAAAATAACGCAACAGCTGCAAGATAAACGGAGTCAAGTTGCAGCACTGAATAATTTGGGATTGGTGTATAAATCTTTGAGTAACTTTACACAGGCTATTGAGTATCAGCAGCAAAGCCTAGAGATTGTGCGAGAACTTAAAGATAACTGGGGCGAGGAACAGGTACTCAAAAATTTGGGTAATGCTTGGTATGCTTTGAATAATTATCCAAAAGCGATCGCTTATTATGAGCAGTGTGTAGTACTAGCACGTTCTTTAAAAAATGTTCGCAGTGCTTCTCAGGTACTAAAAAATCTGGGTAATGCTTGTTATGCTCTAGGTGATTATACTAAAGCTATTAAGTATTATGAAGATAGGTTGCTCTTAGCCAGAGAAATTCAAGACAAACGTGGCGAGGAACAATCTTTAGGTAGTTTAGGAGTTGCTTGTGAAGCACTGGGTGACTATAACAAAGCAATTACATATTATGAACAACGTTTGCTCTTAGCTAGGAATATCAAAGACCGTCGTAGTGAAGAAGAAGCTCTTGATCGTTTGAGAGTCGCTTGCTACGCTTTGGGTGATTATGCCAAAGCTATGCAATACCAGCAAGGAACATCTTCAAATAGTTAAAAAGCAAAAGAAGGAAACAATTCAAACTTAAAATTACTCGGATAGATCCATTGTCCCCATTGTATTTTGTTGCTGGAGATATCTGAGAACCTCTAATGTATCAACTTGGGGAAATTCCGCGTAGAAATTACTCACACTCCAAAAGGGTTCTGGTGTTTCCAAGACGATTGTGCGATCGCCCCACTGTTCTAACCAAGGTAGCAATCTTTGTGGTGCAACTGGAGTACATAGCCAAACTGCTGCTGGAGACAGTGCTTTGATAGCAGTTGCCGCTACCGCTATTGTCATTCCTGTAGCAATGCCATCATCAACTAAAATAGCTGTAGCATTCTCGGCATTCACCTGCGGACAAGCAGTAATTAATTGAGCCTCAAGAGATTTAGCTTGGATGATAGCTTTATTTAAAGCCACTTCGCGCAACTTTGTATCATCTTTAAACCGAAATAGCTTTTGATCAGTCCAAAGAAAATTTCCGTAAGTAGTCACTGCACCAATTGCTAACTCTGGGTTTTCTGGATGGCTAATCTTTTTCGCTACAACGATTGTCAACGGACAATCCAATAGACGTGCTATTGGTGCTGCTACTGGTACACCCCCTCTCGGCAAAGCATAAACAATTGGTACAGGTTTTATCCCAGAAGCAATAGTTTGCTGAGTCAAAACATCCTGAATCACTCGCGCTAATAACTCACCCGCATGGGTGCGATCGGCAAAAAGCGGGGTCTGTGACATGGGTTCCCCCCAGCATCTTAGGACGGCACTGCTTTTATCATGACTGAATTTTGTCTCAACTTAACTGATACAATAAGATTTTGTATAAATAATTAAGTATTCAGCAAAAGTCTATTTATTCAGATAAATCTGCAACCAGAGCAGTATTTAACTCAGATAAAACAGCTGGCGCTGATATCAAAATCCTAATTTTCATGAGCAGCGAAACTCAACTCAGCCTCTTCGACGACTCAACCTTTAACCAACGAGAACTAATTCCTACAGACGCTAAAATTGCGATCGCTCCCGGAACTTATTCCACCATAACGGAGTTGGCACAGCATTGCGATCGCTGCCACCGTTGTCCATTGGGAGACACTCGGACTCATGCTGTCGTCGGACGCGGTAATCTCAAAGCCCCAATTATGGTTATTGGGGAAGCGCCTGGTCAAAATGAAGACGAAACTGGTTTACCATTTGTAGGCAGATCGGGGCAATTGCTGGAGAAAATTCTGGCATCGGTGAATCTAACTACTGAGCATGATGTATATATCGCTAATATAAATAAATGTCGCCCGCCAGATAATAGAGTTCCTACTCCAACAGAAGTGGCGGCTTGTCTACCCTATTTACTAGAACAAATTCGTCTAGTTGACCCTAAAATAATCTTGTTAACAGGTGCAACTGCTGTCAAAGGCATCACTGGCGATAAGCGAGGAATTACGAAAATTCGCGGCCAGTGGCTGGAGTGGGAAGGGCGTTTATGTATGCCGATTTTTCATCCTTCGTACTTACTGCGTAACCCTTCTAAAGAAAGAGGTGCGCCTAAATGGTTGATGTGGCAGGATATCCAGGCAGTGCGGGCTAAGTTAGACGAATTCCAAAATAACAATTAAACCTCGTCTACCTTGAGAACCGTAGTTTTGTCGGTTTGGTGCAGCGATCGCATAACCCAACATAAAATTTGGTGGTAATGTTGTGTTGCGTTTCACTCCACTCAACCTACTAGCGTGACTTCCATGACTTGAATCAAGCCCTGCTCAAGGGTGAATCGATGGCCCACGCGCTCATCGGCAAGAACTGCTCCAGCTAAGTCACGCACGACCTGATGCACATCGACCAAAATGCGCCCGCCCTCCTCCGAGTAAAAGGAAACTGGCTCGACGTGCGGATTGATCTCGCTCCATTGCTCCGTCCAGTAAGCGCGAACTTCTTCAGTCCCACGCACAAAACCGCCTTTGAACGCTTTCGGCCAAGCCACGTCCGGAGTCATGAGGGCAAGGGCAGCGTCAATGTCTCGTGCGTTGAAGGCCGCGTAAGCCGCACGGAGCAGTTCGATTTCTGGCGCAGGTTGATCTGGCATAAGAGGTATGGTGAAGGAGATGCCGCAGAGCATAACAATTTATTATACCGTTAAAGCTAAGTAGTGTTATCTTTGCGGGACACAACTACGCGCTAATTGCGCTCACTGTGGCGAGTTAGTACTGTCCACCAGGTATAACAATACCTAATTGCGATCGCCTGTTTTAATTGAGGTGGAAGCGATCGCAGCTGAGTTAAGTTAGCATTACATCAAATAAGTCAGGGAAATTAGCCCTTCTTTCAATTAAGTTATATTTTGATTAACAAATATTCCGCTAATGGATGGATAGCTTGCTGACAGCAAGAAAGGTAGGGGTGAGGTTCTAAGAACAACTCGTAAGCGCAGCACCACATTGATCTTCCTTTGTCAACCAACCTTTAACACCTTGATATTCAACCTGCGCCCAATCTCCCTGACAGCCTAACAATTTGACAGCCGTATTCGCAGGAATTGTTCTCACTTTTTGGCTTTCTTGACTATTACTACCATATAAATCTACGCCATTAGTACCGTAGCCCTGTGTTGTTAAACCTAACTTTGGCACAAATACCCATCCAGTTCCTTGAAAACCATTACTAGCATTAGTAATCTGTACCCAATCTCCAGTAGCACCAATAACTTGAACTGTTTCGTTGATGGGTATTTGCCCTAAAATTGTGTTATTTGTACTTGCACCACTCCGCACATTTAAACCTTGTGGATCTGTATCGGTCACGTAGGCAAGAATATCGCACTTTTGGGAATTAGTCGATTTCGCTAAAGCTATTTGATGAGCTATACCTGTATTTAGCATTACACTAATACAACTAAATACCAATCCTGTTACTAACTTTGATGGTGCCTTTTTCACTTTTTTTGTCATAAATTTGCTCAATTTTTTGCTTCAGTACCTAAGATTTGAGTTTAATTTCTATCTCATAATCTACCCAAGCAAATTAAAGATAAGTTTATAAAATACTTATCTAAAAATGATTTTAGTACTGTAATAACACTTTTAATTTTACAAAATTTAGTCCTGCGATGTCTACGACGGGCTACGCCTACGCTGACAAATGCAACACAACAACATCATTGAGTACTAAAATGTCAATGGTGTAGTTAACGCCAACAGTAAGTTCAAATTTCGGCAAAGATTCATTAAGTTATATGACTAAAAATACACATTTCATATCAACTAGCATAGTTCAAGAAATTAATAATTCCGATAATGTGAGTATTTTAGAATTAGACAAAGAAGAAATTATTAGCTTATTTAATGCTAATGGAATCTTACTTTTTAGAGGATTTGATGTTGATGTTGATATTTTTAAAGAATTTACCAATCTCTTGAGTATCGATTTTATAAATTATGCTGGTGGTGCATTCAGTAGAAGGGTAATTAATGGAGATGAGACTCTTTTAAGCGTCAATGACTTTAAATCTGAGATTAAGTTGCACGGAGAAATGTATTATCAGAAAAATATCCCACTTATGCTGTGGTTTTTCTGTGCTAATCCACCATTAGAAGATGGTGAAACTACGGTATGTGATGGTAGACAATTTTTTAATGAAATTAGTAGTTCAACCAAAGAGTTATTCAGCAAAAAGAAATTAAAATTTAATGTTCGGATATCTCAAGAGGACTGGCAGAAAAAATACCAAACAGATGATTTGAATCAGCTAGAAGAAATGTGTCGTAAAAATAATACGCATTTGACAGTCAATGAAGATCAATCGATTCTGCTTGAATACATTTCTCCAGCTATTATCCCTAGCAGATGTGGAAAATACCAGGTATTTATTAATAGTTTATTGCCTACAAAGCAGTTAAACCCAAAAATTATTAATTTTGAGGATGATTCAGAAATCCCTGAAGAGGTTGTATCTGAACTGAATGAGATTGCTGAAAAAATAACCACAGAAATTTCGTGGCAAAAAGGCGATATTTTAATGATTGATAATACAAGAATACTTCATGGGAGAAGGTCTTTTGCTGATGATCAAAGAGATATTTATATCAGGCTATGTTCTCCAGCTTTTTCATTTTGATATTTTATTACGCCAGGTATCATTTATTTAAATGATACCTGTTATTACTGCATTATCTATCACACAATACGTTTTAGTTAATGGTTATTGGTGTAGATAATTTGTCTTTCAAGACGCGATAAATCGCGTCTCTACATTAGGGTTTTGTTGCTCTATCTAAACTGTATTGAGCTATAACAGGTTACTTCATATCATAGCCAAACAAATTGGGGTCTACTTCTCCTAACTGCAACTCTGCCAAACCATATTCCGCCCATCGTCTCTCAACCATCGCCGCCACATCTGGGTCAGATTCTAAGGGCGAACCCCATTCATGGTCTGTTTCTGGTGGAATCTTTGTAGTCGCATCAATTCCCATCCGTCCACCTAAGCCAATTTTTTCACTGGCAAAATCCAAGGTATCAAAAGGTGTATTTGGCAAAATAAACACATCTCGCACTGGGTCAACTTTGGAACTAATCGCCCACACCACTTGACGCGGATCGCGAATATTTATGTCTTTATCCACAACAATTACAAATTTAGTGTATGTAAATTGTGGTAAAGCACTCCAAAACGCTAAAGCCGCCCGTCGTGCTTGTCCGGGATATGCTTTATCAATGGAAATAATCGCTGCTTTGTAACTCAAAGCTTCCATTGGGAGGAAGAAATCGACAATTTCAGATACTTGTTGGCGCAGAATAGGGGTATAAATGCGATTTAGTGCGATCGCCATCATCGCTTCTTCTTTGGGTGGACGACCGCTAAATGTTGTTAAGTAAATCGGATTTTTTCGGTGCGTCATACACTCAAAGCGTACCAATGGCGAATCTTCCACGCCGCCATAATAACCCATGTGGTCGCCAAAAGGCCCATCTGGTAACACTTCCCCTGGTGTAATTGTCCCTTCCAAGACAAATTCGGAATCGGCGGGAACTTCCAAATCTACAGTTTTACATTTCGCCAACTGCACACCAGAACCGCCGTAAAGTCCAGCAAACAGCCATTCTGATAAATCTACAGGGATGGGTGTAGCTGCTGCCATAATAATTAGAGGATCTACACCAAGTGCGATCGCTACTTCTAATTTCTTCCCACGTTCGGCTGCTTTTCGCAAATGCCTCGCCCCACCCCGCACCGATAACCAGTGAACCGTCATCGTATTTTTAGATTGTAGTTGCAAGCGATACACACCTACGTTTGGTGTACCCGTCTCACAATCTTTGGTAATTACCAGTCCCAGCGTGATAATCTTGCCAGCATCACCAACATAAGGACGTATCAAAGGTAACTTATTTAAATCTAAATCATTACCTTGAAGCACAACTTGCTGACAAGCGGGGAAAAAGTCTCGTCCTGGTTTCGCCTTCACCACATCAAACAATACTTTCCCAAAATCTATCGCCTGGGAAATCTTCTTCGGTGGTTTTGGCTGTTGCAGCATACTTAATTTCTTCCCCAGGGTTTCCAACTCCTCTGGATGCTGCATATTCATCGCCCAGCAAATCCTTTCCACAGTTCCCATCAAATTCACCGCCACCGGAAAGGAAGCGCCTTTGACGTTTTCAAACAACAACCCTGGGCCACCTTTTTGCAGCATTCGGTTGGAAATCTCAGCAATTTCCAATTCTGGGTCAACTAAAGCTGAAATCCGCCGTAATTGTCCCTTTTCTTCCAAAATTTTAATGAATCCCCGCAAGTCTCTCGCCATTGTTCTAATAAAGCTGATTATTTAAGAAGTGTGAAGCGCTTTCTTATATTATGAGGTATTGGGGATTGGGCACGAAGCACTTCGAGCCTGTCCTGAGCGTAGTTGAAGGGCGAAGCCGTAAAGCCTGCGGCATAGCTACGCTTAGGGCGCAGCCTCTCCAAGAGTTGTATTGGCATTGGAAAAGGACAAGGAAGAATGCGTTCAATAATTTTTTCTTGTCTCCTTGTCCTTCACTCCGTCATCTACCCATTTGAAAAATTGTTGGTTTTAATTGGAAATTAACCTATTTAGTCACTTTTCTTAACTGTCTTTTCCAAAGTATTTAGTTATTGTATCTAGGGATACGCATTTATTTTTTATAAATAAGCGCTAACCTAATCAAACATGGCCAGAATATACTATACCTTCCTGGCAGGCGGTTTTGTTATATGACCCCTGCTAGGTTTATTTATTACAAGCTTGTACTGTGCTTTATTTTGGGATTTTTCTGAATTTTTGTGAGTTTGTGTTAGTGTAGTCCAACCCAAGCATCGCCAACAGCATAAATTTTTGATCCTGACAAGGGGACTTTTAAAACATCCTCTGAAAATATGGGTATCTGAAACATAGCTGAAAATTGCTATTTATCCGAATTCACAAATTTTCTAGAATTTTAAAATATCTAATGATTCTTCTATTTCTAAATCTAATATTCTTTCTCGTGTATCTTTGAGTGCTTCTAGCTTACCTTCTTTACGATAGATATCTGCTGCTTTCTGAAAATCTTCAATTGCTCCCTGTTTATCTGCTATTTCTAAACGAATATTGCCACGATTGTAATAAGCATCGGCATAATTATAATTAATTTGTATTGCTTGAGTATAATCTTCAATCGCTCTCTCAAAATCCCCTAAGTCAGAATGAGCATTACCACGGTTATAATAGGCATCGGCATAATTAGGATTAATCTGTATTGCCTGAGTATAATCTTCAATTGCTCCTTCAAAATCTCCTAAATCAGAACGAGCATTACCACGCTTTTTATAAGCTATGGCATCTTTTGGATTAATCTTGATTGCTTGAGGAAACCCCGGCTGAGAACCTAATAAATAACGAGCAATACCACGGTTTTTATAAGCATCAGCATAATGGGGATTAATTTTAATTGCCTGGGTATAATCCTCAATTGCTCCTTGATTATCTCCTATATGAGAACGAGCTTCAGCCCGGTTTTTATAAGCTACGGCAACATTAGGATTAATTCTAATAGCCTGAGTGTAATCATTGATTGCTTCTTCTAATCGACCTAGTTGAGACAGAGCTAAACCTCGTTTGTTGTAAGATTTAGCATCCTGAATATTCATCTGAATTGCCTGAGAATAATCTGCGACCGCAGCTTCATAATCACCTATTTGATAGTGAGTCAAACCTCGTTTATAATATAAATCAATATCGCTAGATGTAACTTTTAACGCTTTACTATAGTTAATGATCGCATTTGTATATTCTCCTTTTTCAAAATATTCATCCCCTAATTTTGCATAAAGTGTATTTAAATCTTCATTATTATTATATTCAGGTTGAAAAAAAGATTTGAGTAACTGATTATTGGTTGGCTTAGATAAAATTTCTTGCTTCGGAAGATATTTGTAAATTGATGGTTGTTGTCTAGAAGAATTATTTAGAGAAGATTGTAACTGTTCTAGATAGCACCATAAACCTCCACCATACAACAACTGGTCTATCCCAAAAGAAATTTTACCAGTCTTTAACTTAATCATCCGGGTTGGGAGAAAACCAGCCAAAAAAAGATGATACTGAGATTGTGCTTCACTTACATCTTCTTGAATCAAAATGCAAACTACAACTGCATTTTTTTCAACTTCTTCAGAACTGATTGACCATCTAACTCTATCAATATTACCGTGACGAGATTTAACCTCGATACCAATAGAGGGGTCAGAAGTCAAGGTAAAATCTATATTGCCATCGCCGCCGAATCGCTTTTCATAATCGACTTCGGTAATAAAATCTGCTAAACGTTCCTTGACAACTTCCTCACCCAACTTCCCTTTAAGATAGCTAATAAACACGTCACGGACTGGCGAAACACGCTTATATTTTTCAGCCATCAACCAGCAAAATTCCCGTAGTGCCTTTAATCTGTCTCCAGAGATTATAGTTAACTCGCTATATTGACCTTCGGTTTCACAATGAAGCAGACAACCAGATGTTAACCTTTTAATAAAATCAGACTGTAGCGATCGCAGTAGTGTAATCCAGTCCATTTATATTTCTGCGAATCTTTTGATGAGATTATTCTATTAAAATATCCAGTCGCCGTAAACCTTTTAATTAGCTTTGCAAAATTTATATCAGTTTAGGTGCGGCCATGTCTGATTATGCCAAAGTTTTGACTGCTAGGGAAGAGTGTAAGAGTGCGTAGGCGTAGCCCGTCGTAGACATCGCTGGGAGGATAGCCAAAAACGCTTATCGGGTCATTGAATCTCAACTCGTCCACAATGCCGATTTGCGTAGGCGTAGCCCAACCTAGGCATCGCTTATATGATTTACCATGCGGGTTCGGCAGTTGCTTTCCAACGCAAGGCGACAGCAATGCCTGCCTCACCATTTTTCCTCCACCCACTTCAACTTCAAAGCATTACTGACCAATGGATAGCTATGAAAATTTGTTAAAAGTTATGAACTTTAAATCAAAATTATTTAATAAATAAATCATAATATTCAGTAATTTATAATTAACAATGTGCTTGGATATAAGCAAATATTAGGAATTTTTATATATGAATTACGATGCTTTCATTGTTCCACCAGGTTCAAAAATTTCTCTGAAAAAAAACTATGACCCAGCTTATAAAGCTGATTTTAATGAAAAAGCTGATGCTGTAATTAAATTACAGGCAGATATTGAGCGATTAGCGAATTACCAAAATATTCTCTATGCTCAGAACACCTACGCCTTGCTGATTATTTTTCAGGCAATGGATGCTGCTGGTAAAGATAGCACAATTAAACACGTGACCTCTGGGGTGAATCCGCAAGGATTTCAGGTGTTTAGTTTTAAGGGCCCCAGTGCAGAAGAATTAGACCATGACTACCTGTGGCGAACAATGAAGGCTTTGCCAGAAAGGGGTCGAATTGGGATATTCAACCGCTCATATTATGAAGAAGCGCTAGTAGTTCGTGTCCATCCAGAAATGTTAAGAAAGCAACAACTTCCTCATTTCCCTAATGGAAATAAGATATGGAAGCAACGCTTTGAAGAAATTAATAATTTTGAAAAATATTTAGTAGACAATGGTGTGATCGTTCTGAAGTTCTTTCTTAATGTTTCTAAATCAGAGCAGAAAAAACGCTTTTTAGAACGGATTGAATATCCTGAAAAAAATTGGAAGTTTTCAGATAGCGATGTCAAAGAAAGAGCTTTTTGGGATGATTATATGAATGCTTATGAAGAGGTTTTTAATAACACTAGTACAAAATCGGCCCCTTGGTATATTATTCCTGCTGATCGCAAATGGTTTACACGTCTGGTAGTCGCCAATATTATCTGCACAAAACTAGAAGAACTCAATCTGCAATACCCCATAGTTAGTGACGAACATAGGCAGCAACTTTTGGAGGCAAAACGCATTTTAGAGCAAGAAGATGAGCAAACAAGCTTAACAGACAAAGGCAAAAAATTAGTTTAAATATACTGTACAATTTATATAAAGAAAAGATGAGCAGTCGTAAATTTATTAATGCTCCCTGTAAATAATAAGTTTGGTTGGTACTTACAGCTGAAAAATCATGATTCAGATGGCAGAAGATGCCAAGAATAATCCACCCCACTTTACTAATGCTGCCTTTGATATTGTGGCGATCGCAGCCTCGGCAGGTGGTCTGACTGCTCAAATTAAAGTGCTATCGACTCTACCCTCAGAATTCCCAGCCGCGATCGTCATTGTGCAACATATTTCTCCTGAACATCCGTCATTCATGGCAGAAATTCTCAGTCGGCGCACGCATATTACCGTCAAGCAGGCACAGGAAGGAGATTATCTCACCCCAGGAACGGCTTACATTGCTCCACCCAATCGTCACTTGTTGGTTAACGATGACGGCACACTTTCCTTATCACAGTCGAAATTAGTACATTTTTTACGTCCTTCGGCAGACTTATTATTTGAATCGGTTGCAGCCACTTACAAAGAAAGAGCGATCGCCATTGTCCTTACTGGAACGGGTAGCGACGGCGCAATGGGAGTAGAAGCAATCAAAAAAATGGGTGGTACTGTCATTGTCCAAGACGTAAAGACCGCCGAATTTTCCGGGATGCCCTCAGCTGCGGTTCAAACTGGCAACGTAGATTTTATTCTCCCCCTAGATGAAATCTCCAGGGCTCTGGTGACTTTAGTCATGGGAGAATGTAACTAAGCTAAGAATTAGGGGGCAGAGGAAATATATTTTGGAATAAAAATGAGTCTTTGATACTCATTAATGAAGCTTAGAACTCCTTTAATAAGTAAGTTCGCGTAAATAATTGTCGTTGGGATAAGGCAATAGGCAATCTTGCTACAGGTATAAGGGTTTTAGCCTAGTTGATTTTTCTTTACATAGTTTGATTTTATTGTGCCAACTTACTTAAGCCTTTGATACTCGTAGACAAGTATAAAAACTTTACTCTTATGCCCCCTATCCCCTACGCTATACCTTATGACTTCCGCAGACAGAGATCCCAAATTTGAAAATCTACTGATTTATCTCAGACAAAGCCGGGGATTTGATTTTACAGGCTATAAACGCTCGACTTTGATGCGCCGAGTCCGCAAGCGGATGCAGTCATTGAACATAGAAAACTTTGAAGAGTATTTAGACTACCTAGAAGTTTATCCAGAAGAATTCAATTATCTTTTTAACACTATCTTAATTAACGTCACCGCTTTTTTTCGAGATTCATCAGCTTGGGAATACCTAGCAGAGGAAATACTGCCTAATCTGATTAGGAATAAAAATACTTCTGACCAAATCCGCATCTGGAGTGCTGGCTGTGCTTCTGGGGAAGAAGCTTACACTTTAGCAATGTTGATGGCTGAAAGATTGGGAGCAGAGGAATTTCGCCAACGGGTGAAAATCTATGCCACAGATGTAGATGAAGAAGCTCTCAACCAAGCTCGTCAAGCTACGTATTCAGCAAAAGATGTCCAGGCGGTATCTGATGAACTGCGGCAGAAATACTTTGAGATTGTCGGTAATCGCTATGTCTTCCGTCAAGACCTACGACGCTCAGTGATTTTTGGCCGTCACGATCTGCTTCAAGATGCGCCCATTTCGCGCTTAGATTTGCTAGTTAGTCGCAATACATTAATGTACTTTAATTCTGAGACTCAAGGGCGAATTCTGGCGCGGTTTCATTTTGCACTTAATGATACTGGTTATCTATTTTTGGGGAAAGCAGAGATGCTATTGATGCATTCTAGTCTCTTTACCCCAATAGACTTAAAAAACCGGATATTTAGTAAGGTATCGTCGGTTAATATACGCGATCGCCTCCTAGTTATGGCAAATTCAGTAGATGACGAATCTAGCAGCCGTGTGTCTCGACATTTGCGGCTGCGAGACATGGGTTTCGACACATCACCAATTGCCCAAGTAGTCATTGATATCAATGGCTCTCTAGTAATGCTGAATGAGCAGGCACGGACTTTGTTTGCCCTTTCCCCCAAAGATTTAGCTCGTCCTTTCCAGGATCTAGAACTTTCCTATCGACCGATTGAATTGCGATCGCTAATTGAACGGGCTTATGCCGAACGCCGCCCTGTCAGCCTGACAAATGTAGAGCGCTATTTGTCTAACACAGAAACCCAATATCTAGATGTGCGAATTACACCTTTGCAAGAAACAGACACCAGTTTTTTAGGTGTTAGCATCTCCTTTCTTGATGTCACCCGTTATATTAAACTCCAAGATGCTCTGCAACGCTCCCAACAGGAATTAGAAACTACTAATGAAGAACTCCAATCTACCAATGAAGAATTAGAAACTACTAACGAAGAACTCCAATCTACCAATGAAGAATTAGAAACTACCAACGAAGAACTCCAATCCACCAATGAAGAATTGGAGACGATGAATGAAGAACTCCAATCGACTAATGAAGAATTACAGACAATTAATAACGAACTGAGTGAACGCACCACAGAACTTAATCACACAAATATTTTTTTGATATCTATTCTCAGAAGTCTCCAAACTGGAATAGTGGTAATTGACGGCAGCTTTAATATCTCAATTTGGAATTACATGTTAGAGGATTTATGGGGGCTGCGAACTGATGAAGTTCTAGGAAAGTCTATCTTCAGCCTAGATATTGGTTTACCCGTCGAGCAGTTGCGATCGCCCATCCGCGATTGCCTATCTGGTAAAAAACAATTTCAAGAAATGATGCTTGAGGCTACTAATCGTCGAGGTAGGCAAATAAAATGTTACCTGGCAATCACGCCGTTACTTGGGATGGATATACAGGGAGCAGTTTTAATGATGGCAGATGTAGAGAGAGTCCATAGTATGATTTCTAGTCAAGATATGGAGGAACGGCGGCAGCAGGAATGAAAAAGCAGGGGGCAGGGGGAGAAAAGAACTTGATTTTCTGACGATAAACCCCGCAAAGTTTCTTTGGTGGTCTACTAGTTTAAACTATGGAAAAATCCAAAATCCAAAATTGATTGACTCTGTGCTTACTCAGTTACCGACTATCAACGTCCTAAAACAGCCCACTAGCTCTGCTTGGGTTGAACAAGCAATCGCTAACCTAGACATCATCTTACTCGACCACTCTCACTGTGAACGCAAAGCAGCAGGTGTGGCTTTGAATATGATGTTTCGCTACCCTTCCAATACTAAAATGGTGCGGGAACTAACTGCGATCGCCCGTGAAGAACTAGAACACTTTGAGCTAGTTAACCAATGGTTAGAACGCCGGAATATTCCCTTAGCTCCCTTACCACCGCCTCCCTACGGCGCAGGTTTAAAGGCTCAAGTCCGCCCCAAAGAACCTGAGCGATTTCTGGATTCCTTACTAGTCACTGGTTTAATTGAAGCTCGTTCTCACGAACGTCTGGGACTATTAGCTGCTCACTGTCCAGAGCCAGAGTTAGCAAAATTTTATCGTGGCCTAATGGCATCCGAAGCGCGTCACTACGGTATATATTGGGTTTTAGCTGCTACTTATTTCGACAGAGAAATTGTCATGCAACGGCTTGATGAATTAGCAATTGTCGAAAGCGAGTTGCTGGCGACTTTGCACCCAGAACCTAGAATTCACAGTTAGTAGACTAAGGCAACAGATATGAAGCTTCAGCTAACACACCTGAGACTACTTGTCTCCAACTACAAAGATTCTTTTCTGTTCTACCGGGATCTGCTGAAATTTGATGTAGATTGGGGCGATGAAGATAGCGGATATGCTGAGTTTAATACCGGATATCTGAAGATGGGTTTGTTCAAAAAAGAATTAATGGCCGAAGTTGTCCCAAGAATCGAACAGCCTTCTTATGTTGTCAATCGAGATAAAGTTGTCTTAATTTTCGCAGTTGATAACGTGGATGAGGTCTATGAGTTAGTAAAGCATCAGAATGCGATCGTTGTGACAGAACCGCAAGATCGTCCAGACTGGGGAATTCGCACCGCTCATTTTCGCGATCCTGATGGCAATCTCATCGAAATTTATAGCAATCTAGGAATTGTCAGTTAAAAATTGGCTGTCAAAAACTATCCCATATCTAAACTACAAATTTAGTTTTAACAGTAAACGTATTGCACTGTAACTAGGGGACATATTCTCAATCCGTCCCCTACAAGTTTTAGGTATTTCTAACCTTTCAAATTTCTTGATCGTTAAAGTTAGAATAATATTTAATTACAGTTCTAATCATGCTAGCTTCGACTATTCAGGTTCACTGTCTATATAGATGCTGGCTTTTTTTAGGACTCTACTGATCCAAGAGTTCAGTTCTCTTGGTGGAACCATTCGTAACTGTGCAGGTGGTCTAACTCCTTGGGATTCATGGATTAGCTGCGAAGAAAATGTAACCATACCGACTGCGACGAATGGAGTCACTAAGCCACACGGTTATAACTTTGAGGTTCCAGCTAAAGGCACCTCTCCTGTTGAACCAGTACCTCTAGTTGAAATGGGATGGTTTAATCATGAGGCTGTAGCTGTAGATCCTAAAACTGGAATTGTTTATCAGACTGAAGATAGTGGAAGTAGCCTCTTCTATCGTTTTATCCCGAAACAGTATGGCAATTTAAAGGCAGGAGGCACTCTCCAAGCTTTGAGGATTAAGGATAAACCAGAGGTTAACACCACTACTGGTTTCGTAGTTGGACAGAAATGGGATGTAGATTGGGTAACTATTCCTGAGCCAAACCCTACTACTGTAGATAATGTCAGAGTCCAAGGTCGTAGCTTAGGTGCAGCCCGGTTTAACCGTGGGGAAGGCATTTGGTACGATGACAACAAGGGCAAGAAAGACAAAAACAGCAAGGATGACAGGAAGAGCAAAGGTGAATTTTACTTCACTGCTACAAGTGGCGGCCCTGTAGGGGGTGGTCAGGTATGGCGCTACATTCCGGGTCAAGAGACAATTGAACTGTTTGTCGAGTCTCAATCTAAAGATGAACTTGATATGCCCGATAACCTAGTCGTTGCACCTTTTGGCGATCTTATCCTCTGTGAGGACGGAAGCGGTGACAATTTCTTGATAGGTATTACTCCCAGTGGTGAAATCTACAAATTTGCACGTAACGCCCTCCAAACTGGTGAGTTTGCTGGAGCCTGCTTCTCACCCGATGGTGATACTTTGTTCGTTAACATTCAAAGCCCTGGTATTACTTTAGCTATCTGGGGCCCTTGGACAGGTTATAGAGACTGATATCAAGTCGTAAAATCAATGTCAGCGCTCGCTACTATATCGCTGAATTATCCTTGGTAAAAAGACAAGGGGAGGGGAAGATAATTCCCCTCTCCTTGTTCCTTTATTGACATCTTGAGAGTACCGCCTGAAAATGACCATGCAAGAATTGCTATTTGCTGGGTAAATTGGGATATAGAACCAGAAAATTTTCTGTGTAAACTTGACCAGCAAATGGTAATGAAAAACTATTATCAAGATTTTATAATTCGTGATTGGGTCGCAAGCGATCGCACCAGAGCCGCCGAAGTCATTAGTTATGTATTATCAGAATACGGTCTGGGTTGGGAACCCAACGGCGCTGACCGAGATGTATTGCGAGTAGAGGAATATTATTTAGCTACTGGGGGGGAGTTTTGGGTAATTGAACACCAAAGCCAGTTAGTAGGAACTGGGGCATACTACCCCATACACCGAGGTGAAAAAGCTGTAGAAATCCGCAAAATGTATCTTTTGCCCAGCATTAGGGGTTTGGGATTAGGGAAATATTTGTTACAACAGCTAGAAGCAGCGATCGCAGAGCGTGGTTTTGGGCAAATTTGGATTGAAACCGCCAGTGTTTTGGTGGAAGCAGTCAAGCTGTATGAAAGCAACGGCTACACTCCATCAACGGGAGTAGAAACAACACGCTGCGATCGCGTGTATTTTAAGTCATTAGTCATTGGTTATTAGTCATTGGTCATTGGTCATTAGCTAAGAACAAAGGACAAGTGACAAAGGACAAGTGACTAATGCCAAAGGACAATTCTAAATGCACGCTTGGATTAAAAATCTCACAGGCTTACTTAATCTTTTTCTCCAATCCCATTGTCCACTATGCCAACGCGCAACTTCCCAAGAATTTTGTCACAACTGCACCAGACAACTTCAAAAATGTCAACGTAAAGACCCAATGTCTCTATGGAAAGGGCCAATACCAGTGTTTGGCTGGGGGGAGTATGGTGGCCCAGTGAAACGAGCGATCGCTGTGATGAAATACGAAAATCAACCCCAAATAGCTCGCTCTTTGGGTCAATGGTTAGGAGAAGCATGGTTGTTAAATTCACCTAAGCGAGATAGCCAGCCTGTGGTGGTTCCCATTCCACTGCACCCTAGCAAACAAAAGCAACGTAAATACAATCAAGCTGCACTAATAGCACAAAGCTTCTGTGAAATAACTGGATTAAAATTGAAACTAAACGGTTTAGCCAGAGTCCGAGAAACTGAAGCGCAATTTGGTTTATCGGTATCTAAGCGAGAAAAAAACTTGGCTCAAGCTTTTGCTGTCGGACAAGAATTTCGCGATCGCCCCCCAAATGTTCCTGTGCTGTTAGTGGACGACATTTATACTACTGGTGCTACTGCCAGGTCTGCTGTGCAAACTCTTCGTCAGTATGGAATAGTGGTCTTAGGATTAGTAGCAGTAGCCACTGCCGTTAAAGACGGATAAATCCCAAATTAATGAGCTAAATTGAACAGATAAGCGCATAAATCGACCGAATTACTCTATTTTTGTGGAAAAAATTGCTTGAAATGTATGAATAAAGTTTTTGCGGCGGGTTTAAAACAACTCATAATTATTCCTGCCACATTGCTGGCAATAGGTGTAAGTACAAGCGCAGCTTTTGCTCAAAATAAGTTGTATAGTCCAATTCCTTTATCTAACAGTACTGAACTTTCCGATAGCCTCTCAGATAAAGACATTCCCACAGGTCAAGGTGGGTTTGCTCGTGATTATACTGTGAAGTTACAAAAGGGCGATAATTTAGCAGTTGACCTGTCATCTGAAAATTTTGACAGCATTATCACACTGCTAGCACCTGATGGATCGACTCTGGCAGAAAATGATGATGGCCCCGATGGTAGTAGCAATTCCCTACTATTTACCCGCATCGTAGAGACAGGGAATTATGTGATTCGTGTCCGGTCTTTTGGGGAAACAGGGGTTGGGACTTTTAAACTCAAGGTGACAAAGCTGCAACCGATTAAATGAAGTAGTCATTGGTCATTTGTCATTGGGGATGGGGCATTGGGCATGAAGCATTGATCAATAATTAATAGTTATTCTTCCCCTACTCCCCACTCCCCCATTGATTAAAAAACGGTCAATACGCACAGAAATAAGGCTTCAGTCCACTCGACGACTGCGCCGTAGGTGTCTCCGGTGTGTCCGCCTAATTTGTGGTTGAACCATGCACCAGTTAAAGTGGCGATCGCACTTCCAGCAATTATCATTGTCAGTGCCAGAAATAATTGCTGTTTATCTATCAGCACAAGTAAACCACTCAAACCCAAGAGCAAAAACAATCCTGGTAACAAATCTTTGTAAGAACGAATGGCTTGTTTGTGAAATGCACCTTTGCCAGTTGGTTTTAAATAAGGATATCGTGCGATCGCTACCTGTTGTCCCCAGCGTCCCCAACCACAAGCCGCCATCAGTAACAAACAACGGTTTTCTGGCATATCTGTTAAGGCTGTTATTTTGAGTAGCACCAAGGCGATCGCAGTCATTGCTCCAAATGCACCTGTAGCACTATCTGCCATCACCTCCAGCCGCCGGTTTGGGTCGCCTACTGCTAAACCATCGGCAGTATCCATTGCCCCATCTAAGTGCAGTCCTCCAGTTATGGCAATCCAAATACTTACTACCAAAGCACTACGAGTTAACATTGGCATCCCAAGATAATCCATCCCCGTATCCAGTAACCCTAAAATTCCCCCAATTATTAACCCTACGAGCGAAGCAAGACGTGCCACTCCCTGAAAATCTAATCCGTTCAAATACGGCAATGGAATACTTGTGTAAAATATAATACTAGCTGCCAGCTTTAACAGCAGCTTTTTCCACCACTGTTGCTGTTTCGTCATCGTAGTTACATTAATATTTGGCTAATTGCTGGATAATCATCATAATTTGACTACAATTGAACATCAGTACACTTTAAAGCTTTAGATAAGATTTACTTCTGTTAGAGATTATCACTGAAAATTTTGTTATGCTGGTCTAAGTAGTAAATAAAAAATTTTGAGTAGTTTTTATACAAAAATAAAATGATTCAGGAAATTAAAATTCCATCAGGAATCAAAATTTGTGTTTTGTATTCGTTAACTCAAAACTTACTTCAAATTGTTAGACGATTGCCCCACAAAATTGATATTTTTTTAAATGTAGGGAGTAAACAAGCTATTCAATTTTGACAGTTTAGCTCTGTTATCGCTCTCCTTAGCTCAATCGCTATTTTCCTATGAGTCACCATCTACCCGACACCAGGATACCAGCTCCGTGCATTATTAACACGGGCATCATTGTGAATAAGCTCGACATCCGGCGATTGCTGGCAGATTTAGGTCGAGTCCACTACATCTACACCCAAGAAGATAAGGTACTGAGCGAGGGTGAAGGGGATGTGATGGAAGTTTTTGCTAATCCACAAAGGTCTACCTTAGTGGCTAATCATGCGCTATATTTGAATGTTTGTAGTTTTGATTACTTGGAACTCAAACAGTCATCGCAACAAGAAACTTACTTCGATTTGATGCAAGAAGGAGTGTGTCTGCGGTTGATTCCCCGCTCAACCCCCATACAAGAGCGACGAGAGCGAACCTTCAATGTCAGCGCCATAGAAGCGATGATGGAGCAAGTTCTCTCAGCCAGATGGGATGCAGAAATTGACGATGACTGTTCTGATTCTTTTTAAAATAGCGACTACTATACCAATTTGATAAAAGAAAGGCAGGAGGCAGGAGGCAGGAGGCAGGAGGCAGGAGGCAGGAGGCAGGAGGCAGAGGGCAGAAGGAAGAAAAAGGTACAAACCTTGCACGCCACTTGCTCATCTTGACTACGAGCCAAGACCGCAGTGGCTCCCCTTGTGGGCAAAAAAATTAAAAACATTCTTTGTGAGATGCGTCGCACGATAAAAGATGTGTCCTTGTTCAAACCTCTTCCCTTTATGGGAGAGGTTTCCCTCCTGCCTCCTGCCTTCTGCCTTGCCGCCTTTAGCGGCATTGATGTAGGGGTAATTCATGAATTGCCCCTACATCGTATAGTTTTGCTTAAGTCCTAATAGGCGCATCTTCAAAAATCTAAAATGGCATGAGTGCGAATTTTTCCTTTGAATGTCTTGCTTGCTGTAGTCAGACAAAAGCTAGAGCTGGAGTGTTTTTCACTCCTCACGGGGTTGTAGAAACCCCCAGATTTATGCCAGTGGGTACGCTGGCAAATGTCAAAACTATCACCCCAGCCCAGTTACGAGATACTGGGGCGCAAATGATTTTATCCAATACTTATCATCTTCACCTACAACCAGGTGAAGCGATCGTGGCTGGGGGTGGAGGATTACACAAGTTTATGGGTTGGAACGGCCCAATGCTCACAGATTCTGGTGGGTTTCAGGTGTTCAGTTTAAGTGAGATGCGAAAAATTACTGAAGAAGGTGTAACTTTCCGCTCACCACATGATGGACGAATTATTAACTTGACACCAGAACGCTCTATTGAAATTCAAAATACTTTAGGGGCAGATGTGATCATGGCCTTTGATGAGTGTCCGCCTTACCCAGCGACTCGCCAAGAGGTGGAAACTGCTACTGAACGGACTTATCGCTGGTTAGAACGCTGTATAACGGCTCATCAACGTAGTGAGCAGGCTTTGTTTGGGATTGTGCAAGGGGGCGTGTATTTGGATTTGCGTTGCCGTGCGGCTGAAGCTTTGGCTAAGTTAGATTTGCCTGGATATGCCATTGGTGGCGTGAGTGTGGGAGAACCGCCAGAATTGATGGCTCAGATTGTAAAAGTGACAGCACCGCTTTTACCTCCCGAAAAGCCGCGTTATTTGATGGGCGTGGGTACTTATCGGGAAATGGCGATCGCGATCGCATCTGGGATAGATTTATTTGATTGCGTAATTCCCACTCGCTGGGCAAGACATGGAACGGCAATAGTCCAGGGCGGACGCTGGAATTTAAAAAATGCTAAGTTTCGTGAAGATTTTACGCCATTAGATGAAACTTGTCCCTGCTACACTTGTCAAAATTTTAGCCGTGCTTATGTATCTCATCTGGTGCGATCGCAAGAAATTTTAGCTTATACGTTGTTGAGCATTCACAACATTACCGAGCTAATTCGCTTTACCCAAAAGATTAGAGAAGCAATATTGAGCGATCGCTTCACCACAGAATTTGGCCACTGGCTCAACGAAGAAAGTGGAGATGAAGAGTGGAGAATCGAAGAATAGGGTATTAATAACAAATGACCAATGACCAAACCATGTTAAGATATTTCTCAATTATGAAAGCTGTGTTGGATAGGTGGATTTAAACAAACATGGAAGCAGCACTTTTATTAGCAAAACTGCCTGAAGCTTACCAAATCTTCGATCCTTTGGTAGACGTTCTCCCAGTCATCCCTGTATTCTTCTTGTTGCTTGCTTTCGTTTGGCAAGCAGCCGTGGGATTTAGGTAAGTTAATCTATTTTTCAATTTATAGGACAGGTAATATACCTGTTCTATTTTTTTGTGGAACTATGTTTTCTAAAGTTAACATTTATTAATATTTTGTAATGTTTTAATATAATAAATAAGATGTGAATCAAGCCATGTCAATATGAAGCCTTGAAAGCCAAGCTTAGAGTCAAGGAGGAATCAGTTATGGGTAATATCAAATTCGTTAAAGAGAATAAAGAAGTAGTGGCGGCAGATGGTGCCAATCTCCGACTCAAAGCCATGCAAAATGACATTGATATATATACATTCATTGGCAAGATGACCAATTGTGGCGGTAATGGTCAATGTGGTACTTGCATTGTTGAAATAGTCGAAGGACTAGAAAATCTTTCCCCGCGCACAGAAGTAGAAAACCGGAAATTCAAGAAAAAGCCAGAAAATTACCGCCTTGCCTGTCAAACTTTAGTGAATGGCTCAGTCAGCGTAGTTACGAAGCCTTAAGTTTTTTGGGATCATCCGTGGTTAGCATTTGAGAAAGTAAAAAATTTGGGCTAACTCTGTCATTGATAATGGTATCCTAATGTTGTTGACTGGAAATTTAAGAGAGGCTTTCTTGCCATGCAAGTTAATGACCTGGGGTTCGTAGCGAGCATTTTGTTCGTATTAGTTCCCACTGTATTTTTACTCATTCTGTACATCCAAACTGCTAGCCGCCAAGGTGGAAAAGATAGTTAAGAATTTGTGTATAAAATAAATAACCCCTGCACTAGTAATGTGGGGGTTTTTATTTATCAACCGCTAACTGGTAGCATTTCTGTAGGGGCAATTCATGGATTGCCCCTACAGTCACATAAGCGCAGCTTCAAACAAAAATAGTATGAGTACAGAGTATTAGAAAGAAAATCTTGCTTCTCTAGTATCTTATTACAACAAATCTAATACTCAGCATTGCTTAGTTTAAGCGATCGTCCGCGCCAATAATACCGGACAAGTGGCATTGACTCGAACATAATCAGACAAGGAAGATCCGATGAGTCGATCTATATCAACAAAACTCTTAGCGATGGATGGACGACGATCTGGAGAACCGAGCAATAATAAGTCTATATTCAATTCTTCTGCTAACCGACAAATTTCTTCACCAGGTTTCCCACTGCTGATATAAGCACGAGATTGGATACCTTGTTTTTGAGCTTCTGCAACTGCGGCTGCTAAAACTGGATTTTTATCTGAGTTAACCTCGGTTATTTCCGATTTTTTACCACCTAAATCTGTACTAATATTTGCCAAAATTAACTGGCCTCCCTGAATATCTCGCAGTAAAAACAGTGCCAATTTCAAGCAGTTTTTTGCAGAATCAGAGTTGTCTATTGCCACCATAATGCGCTTAATTTTTTTCACATAAATGTCATCTTTTACCAGCAACATGGGGCGAGAAGATAGCTGGAAAACATACTGACTAACTGAGTTCGATAAAATAGATTGTAGTCGCTTCAGTCCGCGTGAACCCATAACAATCAAGTCAGCGTCGATTTCATCAGCTACTTGGCAAACTACATCTTTGGGGTCGCCTTCGCGCAAAATTGAAGAAACCTGGCTAGGATCTAAGTTCAAAGTTTGAATGGCATTAGCCAGAATTTTACCACCATTTTCCCATTTAGTTGTCATGGTAGCAGCAGTATTTTGTGCCTGAACAACATGCAAAATTGTAACTTTCGCAGATTCAATTGAAGGGATTTCTCTCAGGGTTTTGAGCATTTCTTCTGCGTGTCCCAATCCCGATACAGTCAGCAAAATTTTTCTTATCATCTTACGTAGTTGTTGTTAAGTTTACTTTTGTTTTCGCTGTTGTTAGTATTTGGCTTAGGTTGGATTTTCACCACCTCGCTTGATAACCTAGTTAGTAAGTTGACACAATAAACTTTGTTTTTTAGTATTTAATACTTAAAAAAATGGCAAAGTACAAAATACTCAACAAATATTTAAGTTTGTTTGCACCTAGTTATTTAAATTGTCAACTAGACTTCAATTGTTAAGCATACTCTCTATTTAGCCTGATGAACTTAATAAAATATGATGTTAGTTATCATTGTTAATCTATATTCACTTTTTTTAATTAGAAGTTAGTTAAGTATTGCAAAGAAATTCTCAAATAACTTTTAATGAAAATTGATTCGCTGTAACGCTTAATAAGCGATCGCTTCTGGCTTGAATAATCTAAAGTCATATTTCATACTACAAAGACCTCTCCCTAGTTTTACTATGCAAAATCTTCCCTCTCCGAGTCGGAGAGGGAGAGACTTGAACTTGAGTTAAAGTCAAGGAGAGGTTGATCGAAACTCACGTTAACTCAGTTGCGCTCCTGGTTGTCCGTTTTGGACTGTAAACGAAGCTAGAGTTTTGACAGAGGCATTCAAGTCAACGATGCTTGATACAACGCGGTAGTCACTTTGCCAGCGTTGTGGGGTAAGGTTGCAACGGACATATCCCCGAAAAGCACCATCAAAAAACTTGGTATGGGGATTGTTACTTAGTGAAGCTTGAACTGGAGCGATAAATGCTGTGGGAAAGTCAGAGGTAATTGAGGTTCCTACGAACTCAGTACCTACGGTGGCTGAATTGGGGTTATTAAAATCAAGCTTTAGATCGTGTACCCAACTAGAATGGATGTCTCCGGTAATCACCACTGGATTGAAGGCTTGCGCTGGTTTAGAAAACTCAAGAGCCGATTACGTGCAGCTACGTAGCCGTCCCACTGATCCACATTGAAGACACCTACGCCTGGATTACCATTGAAATTGTACTCGGCTAGCATGGTCTGTTGAGCAATCACATTCCAGCGCGATCGCGACTGATCTAATCCTTTTCGTAGCCACTGCTCTTGTTCTGAGCCGGTCATGGTAGCATTTGAATCAAAAGCATCTGGGCAGCGAGGCTTAAGTCCATCATTACAAGGTTGGTTAGTGCGGTACTGTCTGGTATCTAACACATTGAACTCAGCTAAATTACCGAAAGTCAACCGCCGATAAAGCAGCATATCTGGGCCTTTAGGCAGCGAAGACTGACGTAGAGGCATGTGTTCGTAGTAAGCCTGGTAAGCATTAGCTCGGCGTTTTCTAAAAGCCTCTTTAGTTTGGTTGTCTTCGGGGATTAAGTTGGCATAATTATTATCAACTTCATGATCGTCCCAAGTAACAATCCAGGGAAAAGCAGCATGAGCAGCTTGGAGACTCTGGTCTGTTCTGTACAGGGCGTAGCGATCGCGGTAGTCTGCAAGAGTGATGATTTCTGGACTGTTATGCTGGCGTGGACCACCAGATTGTGGCCCATATTCGTAAATGTAATCACCTAGATGAACTACAAGGTCGAGGTTTTCTTCAGCCAAATGGCGATAAGCCGTGTAGTAGCCATTTTGCCAGTCTTGACAGGAGACAAAAGCAAAGTTTAGTTGTTGGGTATAGCTATAAAATGCTGGTGCTGTGCGAGTCCGTCCAATGGGGCTAACTTCCCTACCCGCTTCAAATTGATACCAGTACCAACGGTCAGGATCTAGCCCACGCACATCAACGTGGACTGAGTGCGCTAACTCTGGTGTTGCCAGCACTGTTCCTCGCCGCACAACCCGTTTCATATTTTCATCAAGGGCAACTTGCCACCGCACTGGCACATTTACCACTGGCATTCCACCTCCAGAAAGTGGATTTGGAGCCAGCCTCGTCCAAATAACAACACCATCCGGCAAAGGATCGCCAGAGGCAACACCAAGACTGAACGGATAACCAGAAAACCTTGAGCTAGCCAATACCGGATGCCACTGGCTAGCAATTGTTAACCCAGTTAAGAATCCTGCACCCAACAAAAAACTCCGCCGTCTGCACCGATTTGCTAGCAGTCCGCCATCCATAAGTTCCATATTCACCTCTACCCAGATGTAAATACAGTTGGCAAACTTTAGGAGAGTCAGTTGTGAAAAGCACAGGTAATGGCTTGATTCAACTTGTCTCCTAATTGCTGCTCAACCAAACACAAGGAACCTAGCAAACTCGGATCAAGCAGAAATTAAGATTTTGTTAAGTTTAAGATTGGATTGGGACATTGGGAATTTAGACCCCAACTAAAACAGATTACAAATTACGAATTACGTTAGCGTTCGCGTAGCGTCTCGTAGAGAAGCGGGGCGTAGCCCATTACGAATTACGAATTATTTAAAACCTGCCATTTCCCTGAACAATGTGCTTAACGGTGGTCAAAGTTTCTAGGCTGATAAATCCTCGACGATGACCTTTTTGGTTAGACATACCGAGAAACACTGAATCTCCTCGCGAAGGGTTGCGGGAAAAACGCGGGGAAGTATTGATGTAGGTAGAGGCACTGTTAACTCCCAAGGCAAACTGCCGACTTTCTTGGTAGGATTCAGTCACGATGGAGTCAGCATGACCACTGCTGTGTTCATTAATCCAAGCGATCGCACCCTCTAAGCTATCTACAAGTTTAAAAGCTACTGTTTTTGTTAAATAAGGATTTCCCCATTCGCCCTCCTTCACCAGCTGCAACTGGGGAAAGGCTTGTACTAGTTCTGCATCCCCTTTAATTTCAAAGCCTTTTTCCATCAAGCTGTTCCACAGAACTGCTAAGGATGATGGTAAGGCTTGGCGGTGAATGAGTACCTTTTCAATGGCATTAACTTGATCGGGTTCACTTTGATGGCTATCAAGAATCATCCAGCGCACCATTTCTAAGCTGGAATTTAGCGACCAGTAGAGATAACAGTTACCCATCGCGGACTTTAAGACTGGGCAAGTTGACTGTCGTACTACCTGCTGTACCAAGCTAGAACGTCCGTAGGGAATAACTAGATTCACGTACTGGTCTTGGGTGACTAAATCCCGAATTGAAGCACCATGTTCGGCTGTGATCAGCTCTACACAGCCGGGAGCTAGACCAACTTCTGCGATCGCATTTTGCAGTGCCTCAGCTATGGCGGCGTTGGAATGGCTAGCTTCCGTACTGCCTTTGAGAATTATACTATTGCCAGTTTTAATACAAAAACCTGCTGCGATCGCTCCTAAATCGGGAAAGGCTTCATAAATAAATCCAATCACTCCCAAAGGCATTAACTGGGTGTAACTCTGGGAATCTTCCAGTTGATAATCAGCCGTTCTGACGCGCCGTAGCGGATCTGATAATTCCCCTAACCGTTGTAAAACATCTACTGTCATCTCTAGCCTTGTGGGAGTCAGCTTCAGCCAGTCCAATATCAACTCTGGCACTGCCATTTCTCGACTGGCTTCTAAATCCAGCGTGTTGGCTTCTAGAATGTCGTCAAATGAGCGCTCAAGAGCTTGCGCCATCGCCAATACTGCACGACTTCGGTCTGCTCCCTTTGTGATCCCCAACTTTAGGGAAGCTTGATAGGCTCGTTGGGCACTAGTAATCGGTTCGGGGTGGTCATCTAAAACTTCAACAGTCATTGAGTTAACGTCTGTAGGTAAGCCAGACCATTAATGCTGGCAGAATAGCTAATAGCACCGCCACCATTGCCCAAGCAATAATGCTGGAACCATTTGCTAATCGCAGTGCTAATGGCAGCCATATAATCACTAGCACGAAAATAATGCCAAGTGCTATAGGCAGATAGCTTTCTCCCAAGCGGGGATGGACAACGTGCCAACTATTTCCCATCCAACGCCAAGCCCGTTTGTAGGGATAGGTGGTAGAAAGCTGTTCTAGGACATGACCATTATCTTCTACAACAAAGATTTGCTGACAGCGATCGCAACCAAATGCTTCTGTCAACGTAATCGGAATTAACTGACCCCGGCGACGACAGGGACAGGGGTATTCAGCATTGAAATCTATTTTTTCGGGTTTTTGAGATTGCACAAGCGTTCTAGTAACTTGAGCGTGTTTTACACGAACTACGACAATATAATCTTTTGGTAAATGCAATAGAAGCTTCTGCTACTATAGATTGCTCTCTTTATATACATATACTGGCAATACAAATATCGCCATGATTGCAAACAGTAGATGCAGCAGACTCTAAATATCCTAATTTTCATATCAGTACGGAGTTTTTTATTTGTAGTCTTTCCCCGAAGCTGACAATCTTATTTAAAATTTCCTTCTACTAGATAAAATCTAGCTTCGTCTAGATTTTACTTGACGTTTGAATGGGAGCATAGGAGCGGTTATCCCTTAACGTCGAGACACGATTTAGCTATCCGTGCATAAGTTTCAGGGTTTTTAGATGTATTTAACACTTCGGCTACGCTCAGTGTGAAATCTTAGTCAGAAGTGTCAGCACACTGCTGACATACATAAACCTGTTTTGAGAGACTAAGACCCTTGAATTCCCCCATAATTTGAACAAGTTTTACTAGATGGGTAAAATCTATTCACGAATACACAGTTCCACCATATCTAAATTACTTTATATTCTAGCTATCTATGAAATTCATAAAAATTTGGAACGATTCAGAGGAATACAGTGCGAATCGCCAAAAACTTCAATGCACCCTAAAAACACTAAACCTCTTGAGATTTTTAACTTCAAGAGGTTTTAGTTGGAAGCGGGTGACGCGATTCGAACGCGCGACATTCACCTTGGCAAGGTGACGCTCTACCACTGAGCTACACCCGCAATCAATTGCCATATATCAATATCTCAGATTTATCTCTGATTGTCAACCCCTTTATTTATTAATTTGTCATTGGTCATTGGTCATTGGTCATTGGTCATTGGTGAATGACAAAGGACAAATGACTAATGACTCATTTAGCCCAGTTCTTCTGACTCCGCCGTTAAATTGCCAATGCTGGCACTTTGAAAAGAGGCTGGCAAAGACTGGCTATTACGAGAATATGGCTCTGCTAGGTTAGAACGCAATTGCCGCATCAGGCTTGCCATTTCTAGGGCGTTTAGGGCATAATCCCAGCCATGATTACCTTTGATACCTGCCCGTTCTAAGGCTTGCTGCATAGTATCTACTGTCAAAATGCCAAAAATTACTGGCACTCCAGTTTGAAAGCTAGCGGCGGCGATGCCTTTAGAAACTTCGGCGGATACATAATCAAAATGGGGTGTTTGCCCACGAATGACTGCACCTAGACAAATTACAGCATCATAACGATGGGAAAGTGCTAGTTGGCGAGCTACTAAAGGTACCTCAAAACTTCCTGGAACCCAAACATAGTCCACCTGATTACCTTGGGGGTTAGGATCTACACCGTGGCGTTTCAAGCAATCTTGACATCCCTCTAGCAGCTTTCCGGTAACAAGGTCATTGAATCGACCAATCACCACTGCAAACCGCAAAGGCTCCGTTTGGGTAAAAGTTCCCTCGAAAACTGCCATGACTGCCTCTTAATCAACTATAGTTCTGGCCAATATACATTTCTTATTTAAATGTAGAGGAGCAGGAAAGCACGGTTAAAAAAAAGGAAATCGGAAAAAATTTCTTCTTTTCTCCTTTGGTCTTTGACCTTGGCTTTTCTGCCCCTCTAGTTCTTATATTATGTGCCTGCGCCAGAGCAAAGCCGTCGTCTACACGACAAAAAAGTTTAACAAACCAACTAAAAAGACCAAAGCAATCCAGACGGCAGAACCAACCCAGAGTAGTTTTTTAGATTCAACCCAATTTTGGGGAGTAGCGTAAGCAACCGGAACGCCTACAACCAGGACAAAGGACAATAGGACTAGACCTATCAAGGCAAATTGGAATATTATGGTCATTTTTGCTTCTCCCAATACAGCGAAATACTAAGGATAGAATATCCTAAAGGGCGACACTGACACTTTCTTATTATTTTTAAGCTAGCAGAAATTGCAACATTTTAGTCATTTGTCCTTTGTCTAAGTACCGATGACTAATGACTCTTAAATTATGGATTTAATTCTTTGCCACACAACCGCAGATTTTGACGCACTAGGGGCAGCAGTAGGGTTAACGCGCTTACTACCGGGAAGTAAGATTGTGCTGACTGGCGGTTCTCATCCTCCTGTACGGGATTTTTTAGCATTACATCGGGATGAATATCCTCTAATTGAACGCCGTTCGGTGAATCCTGAAAAAATTCGTTCTCTGACTGTGGTGGATACGCAACAGCGCGATCGCTTGGGTAAAGCTGCTGAGTGGTTAGATTTACCCCATCTGGGAGAAATTATAGTTTATGACCATCACTTAGGACAAGAATCAGATATTCCTGCCACGCGATCGCATCTTTCCTCGGTAGGAGCCGCCACAACTTTAATTGTGGAGCAATTGCAACAACAGGAAATTTCCTTGACTTCTGCTGAAGCCACTGTGATGGCTTTGGGTATCCACGTTGACACCGGCTCCTTGACCTTTGACCAATCCACACCACGGGATGCCTTAGCTTTGGCTTGGTTGATGCAACAAGGTGCAAGTTTATCGGTCATTTCTACCTACCGTGACCCTGGCTTGTCTTTGCAATTGCAACAGTTATTAACTGAATCTCTAGAAAATTTAGAATATCTTTGCCTACGTGGATATACTATTGCTTGGGTAATTTTGAAAACAGATGCTTTTGTGCCAGGGCTATCGAGTTTGGCTTCAGAACTCGTGGAATTAACCGAAATTGATGCCATTCTGTTGGCTAATGAGTATCCTTTGAGTGAAAATGATTCACGCTTAACTATAATTGGGCGATCGCAAATTCCCAAAACAAATCTTAACCTATTATTCCAACTCTTGGGCGGCGGCGGTCATTCACAAGCCGCATCGCTAAATCTAAGAGGAGTTGATTCACAAGCAATATTAAAACAACTCCTTGAGGGGGTAAAAGCACAAATTCCCCATCCCCCCACCGCTAGGGATTTGATGTCTTCTCCTGTCCGCACGATTCTACCTGAAACCACAATTGCTGAGGCACAGCGAATTTTGTTGCGCTATGGACACTCTGGTTTATCTGTAGTCGATACTCAAGGGCAACTAGTAGGTATTATTTCGCGCCGGGATCTTGATATCGCCCTGCACCACGGATTTAGTCATTCGCCAGTCAAGGGCTATATGACAAGAAATCTGAAAACAATTACACCAGATACAACACTGCCACAAATTGAAGCGCTGATGGTCACTTATGATATCGGACGCTTGCCAGTATTAGAGAATGAGCAGTTAGTTGGTCTTGTCACTCGTACTGATGTCTTGCGGGAATTACATCAAGAAAGGGATGAAGATGGAGAAGGGGGAGAGGAAAAATTCAAAATTCAAAATTCAAAATTCAAAATTCCTCTTAGCACTGAGTTGCAAAATCGCCTTGCTCCTCAATTATGGCAACTACTCACCACAGCATCGCAAGAAGCGGAAAAACGGGGTTGGCATCTTTATCTCGTCGGGGGTGCGGTGCGGGATTTGCTGTTAGCGGAAGCAACATCGGACACTTTGATGATTAAAGATATTGACCTAGTAGTTGATGGCTTTCACAAATCAGCAGATGTTGGCGCTGGTGTGGAACTAGCAAAAGCCCTCCAACAACTTTACCCTGCGGCTCGTTTAGAAATCCACGGGGCTTTTCAAACTGCTGCTTTGTTGTGGCACAAAGACCCAGAATTAGATTCTCTTTGGGTAGATATTGCCACGGCTAGAACAGAGTTTTATCCTTACCCGGCGGCGAATCCAGAAGTTGAGGCGAGTTCCATTCGTCAAGACTTGTATCGTCGAGATTTTACCATTAATGCGATCGCTTTGCGGCTCACCTCTCCCCGCTCTGGTGAATTACTCGATTTTTTTGGCGGTTTACTCGATTTACAAGCTAAACAAATTCGGGTTTTACACCCTAACAGCTTTATCGAAGATCCCACCCGCATTTATCGCGGCGTGCGCTTTGCCGTGCGTTTCGGATTTGAAATTGAACCGCAAACGGAAGAGTTTATTCGCTATGCCATCAACAGTGGTGTTTACGATCGCACTTCCCAAGAGAATACCAAAACCCCAGCCCTACAAACTCGACTAAAAACAGAATTAAAACACATCCTAGAAGCGCCCTACTGGAAATCGGCTTTGCAGTTGCTCGATAACTTAGGGGCATTGCAATGTATCCATCCTACCCTCAAACTCGATGGTTTACTCTTGCGACAATTACGTTTATTAGAACGTTGTTTGCGGCGATTTGATGCTGAACAAACTATCATTCACTGGCAAATGCGTCTAGAATCATTAATCGCCCACCTAGCACCTGAATATCGGGTGAAAGTAGCACAAAATTTGCAATTACAAGAGGATAGCATTGTTAGGTTGAAGAACTTAGTCCAAAGCTTTAGTCAAGTGATGGAATGTTTACCCACTTTGCAACACCCCAGTCAAGTAGTACAGTTGTTGCGACAATATGATTTACCAATGCTGATTTTAATTGCTTTACAAAGTCCGCAAGAGATTAGACATCAAATTTGGGAATATTTAACAGTTTGGGCGAATGTGCAGCCACTGTTGAATGGCAATGATTTAAAGAAACTTGGTTACAAACCAGGGCCACTGTATCGACAAATATTAGATGATATACTTGCTGCTACCTTAGATGGAGTAATTAAATATAAGACTGAAGCTGAGGACTTTTTAGCGCAACACTATCCTAAATGAAATAGCTGTGGTCTAAATTGTATCTGGATCTATATTTAACTCCCGTAGTTTTGCTGCTAAACGTTCAGCCTTTTGTTCGGCTTGTTCTGCCTTTTCTTCCGGTGTTGGTACTAGTTGCCCATCTCGTGTAAAAAACCGCAATAGTCCCTGATAAAGTCCCAAATATAACCCTAGCTGATGACTCCACAAATATCCTTCTTCACTTGGTTGTAGAGGTTGATATTCTCCATCTATTAAATGAAATCCTGCAAATTCTTGTGTGTAAGGGTCGAACCAAAAATAATCGGGTGTACGAAAAGTATCTTGATAAATTGTTTTCTTTAAATCTTTGTCAGTACTTGCTGTTGAGTCAGATAAAATTTCTAGAATTACATTCGGATATTTGCCATCTTCTTCCCACACTACCCAACTTTTACGGGTTTTGCGTTCAGTTCCCAACACTACAAAAAAGTCTGGTCCTCGGAAGTGTTCTGATTTGCGTTGGCGTGGACTATAGTAGATAGTCAGGTTTCCAGCCGCATAAAAGTCATTTCTGTCTCGCCACAACCATTCCAGACATGTCAACAGTAGAATTATTTGCCGTAGATGAAGTTCGCTTTCCAAGGGAGGCTCATCACTATATAGATCACCAGGGGGAAATATAACATCTTGGCAGATGCCTTTTTGATCATCTAATTCTTGAGCTATGGTCATAGAATGGATACGGCATCAAGTAGTTATGGATTTATTTTAACAGTCTTGTAGTGAGCGATGGCGCGTAGCTAATCATCTATTTTTAGGGTACAGGTAAATTGTCCAATTCAGGCTTTATCATCTCAGAACCAATTTCATAAAGATGAATCTCTTACCTCTGCGTTCTCTGCGCCTCTGCGGTTAAAAATCTTTATTTACCACTGAAAACGAGCGATCGCTACTTTTCCGAAATATCTTTATGCTACACTGTAGTCAATATCAAACCTCATCACAACTCCAACGAGATAGCTGAAATTAAGTAGTACCAAACACCTGTTGCGCCAAAGCAACAAATGTCAACGAAGAATAAACGCAACTAGTTTGACAGGGTTACTTCACATAGTCATGCACTAAGAATATTGCCATCATTCATATTTACATTTAACCGCTTGGCAAGTGTATGCGGCTAAGTTTTTTGTATCTAATATCCCGTAATTGTTGTGAACATGCGGGTGGAAGTTTGTGAATTGAGGTTTGAGAATAATGCAGAAAAAATCAATCTTATTAGCTGAAAATTTAGCCTACGAACTCAGCTTAGATAGAACTTTATTTCAAAAAATACAAGTGAGTATCGAGGCCGGCGATCGCATTGCTTTAGTCGGTCGCAACGGAGTAGGAAAATCAACCCTATTAAAGATACTTGCAGATCACATCAGACCCAGCTTCGGTTCTGTTTGGTCTAACAGTGTTGTCTACTATTTGCCACAAATTAGCACTATCAGACAAGAGATTACAGCAGATACAGTACTTGATTTTTTGATTTCCATCTCAGATGAATGGTGGAAGATTGAGGAGATTTTGCAAACACAATTCGATACAAATATTAATCTTTATCTACCAATTACTAACTTGAGTGGTGGAGAACTGACAAAACTATTTATAGCAATCGGATTATCTCAACAGCCCAATTTGCTGTTGCTAGATGAGCCAACTAACCACATGGATTTGCAAGCTTTAGAAAACTTAAAACAATTTCTGCAAAATTTCACTGGTGCGTTTGTAATTGTCTCACATAAACCTTTTTTCTTAGACCAAGTTACAGATGTTACTTGGGAACTAACACCTGATGCTTTGAAAGTATATGGAGGAAATTTTTCTCAATATCGAGAACAGAAACAAATCGAACTAGAAGCAGCATTGCGATCGCACGAAATCGCCAGAAAGGAACTAAAACGTACCCAAACCACAGCTATACAAGAACAGCAACGCGCAGCTCAATCTAGCCGCAACGGTCGCGCCAAGTTTCTTAATGGCAGTATTGATAGAATGGCAGCAGGACTAATTAAAAGCAAAGCTGAAGTGTCTACTGGAACTGCGAAAAAAAAACACGAATCAGCAGTAGCAAAGGCTAATGAAAAGGTTGCAGAGACGAAAATCAAAACTACGAAAGTCACAAGTATTCAACTAGAGGAAAAAAATCAAAAGCACCGAAATCTAATTAATATCCAGGGTGCAAATCTTAGGGTATCAGAACGTCTGTTGATTCAAAATATTCAATTGCATATATTATCTGGCGATCGCATAGCCATTATCGGCGCAAACGGTTCTGGTAAATCGAGTCTGGTAAAGGCTATTTTAGGAATGGAAAACCAAACAGTAGTTTTGGACTCAGGTGAGGTTTTGCTTGCACCAGCGATGAAAGCTGTATATCTCGATCAAACCTACGAATTGGTAAATCGACAATGCACAATTCTGGAAAATATGCAAGCTGCTAATGCTAATCTTAGCTATCAGCTTTTGCGTCAACAGTTGGGACACTTTCTCTTTAAATATGATGATGTTCACAAAAGCGCCTCTGTGCTGAGTGGTGGTGAATTGGCAAGATTAGCGATCGCTATGATCAGTATCTCAGAAATCGATCTGCTGATTCTCGATGAGCCAACTAATAACCTAGATATTGAAACCGTTGAACAAATGGTAGTAGGTATCAATGACTATCAAGGAGCTATTTGGGTAATTTCCCACGATCTAGATTTCCTCAGCCGGATTAACATTACTCAAAGTTTCAAGTTGAGAGAGCAAGCTTTGCAAATGACAACCTATTTACCCAATACACCAGAGCAATATTATCGAGAGTTGCTGGAATGTCATGATATATGTTATTCCAGACCGGTGTAGCTGTCGCTTGTATGTCTGTCAACTCCGCGAATGATTGAATTGGCATATTACTAACTCTAAATCTCTAACTCCCCAGCAGAAGCCGTAAAGCATACAGGCAAGTTATAATTCTCTTGCGGATCAACGTAACAAAAATTTATGAGTAACCCACTAGTACAAGCCTTTTTCGTAGGCAGAGCAGTAGCCGAAGTAGTTAATGAGCGTTTAGAGGTCGCCTTGACCGATGCTTTGAGTGATCTGGGCAAATTTGATGCAGAAGCTAGAGAGCAGTTGCGCCAGTTTACAGAAGAAGTCCTAGAGCGAGCAAATCGGTCAGCAGAAGCAGCTAATTCTGGTCAAGCTACTACAGGTGGTAGACAAACCAATTCTGATTCAGGTGACTTGCAAGCAGATATTGATGAATTACGAGCAGAAATTGCCCTGTTACGCACAGAATTGCAACATCATCGCCGAACTTCTGCGTAAATTTTAGTCATTGGTCATTGGTCATTGGTCGAAAATTACTCACAAATGACAAATGACAAATGACACTTAAGAAAAAATAGTTTAGGAATCAGAGTGTCTTCTTTTTCAAGTGATTCGGTTGCAAACCAACGGTACACAAAGGATATGGAACAAGGTTATTCAGATAAGGCATACCGTTGGAATCGGGAAAAATACTCTAGCAGACGGCGTTTTGTGGACATTTGGTCTTTTGTCTTGACCTTATTGTTCAAACTTTGGCTATACAACAAATCTTGGAGTTATCCGGGTGGCGTGACTGAGGTAAAGCAAACTGCAAGACGCAAAACCCAAGCGGTTTGGATTCGCAATACCCTGCTGGATTTAGGCCCAACCTTCATCAAAGTTGGGCAACTGTTTTCCACCCGTGCTGATATCTTCCCTGGTGAATATGTAGAAGAACTAGCCAAATTACAAGACAAAGTACCGGCATTTAGCTATGAGCAAGTAGAAGCGACCATTGAGAAAGAATTAGGCAAAAAAATTCCTGAACTCTTCCATAATTTTGAACCAATTCCCTTAGCTGCTGCTAGCTTGGGGCAAGTACACAAAGCTGTGCTGCATAGTGGGGAATCGGTTGTTGTTAAAGTGCAACGTCCTGGATTAAAGAAGTTATTTGAAATAGATTTACAAATTCTCAAAGGAATTACCCGCTACTTTCAAAACCATCCCAAATGGGGACGGGGAAGAGATTGGTTAGGTATTTATGAAGAATGTTGTCGCATTCTTTGGGAAGAGATTGATTATCTTAACGAAGGTCGTAATGCCGATACTTTTCGCCGGAATTTTCGTGGCTACGATTGGGTGAATGTCCCAAGAGTATTTTGGCGTTACGCCAGTTCCAGAGTGCTGACTTTAGAATATCTCCCTGGAATTAAAATTAGCCAATACGAAGCTTTAGAAGCAGCCGGTTTGGATCGAAAGGCGATCGCTCGTCAAGGCGCTCAAGCTTACTTACTACAGCTACTCAATAGTGGTTTTTTCCACGCCGATCCTCACCCAGGCAATATTGCTATTAGTGCAAGTGGGGCTTTAATATTCTACGATTTCGGCATGATGGGGCGGATCAAATCCAACGTGCGCGAGGGACTGATGCAAACACTGTTTGGCATCGCTCAAAAAGATGGCGATCGCGTTGTGCAGTCTCTGATCGATTTAGGCGCGATCGCCCCAACAGATGATATGGGCCCAGTGCGGCGTTCCGTCCAGTACATGCTGGATCATTTTATGGATAAGCCCTTTGAAAATCAGTCTGTGGCGGCAATCAGTGACGACCTTTATGAAATAGCTTATAATCAGCCATTTAGATTTCCAGCAACCTTCACTTTTGTGATGCGAGCCTTTTCTACCCTAGAAGGAGTAGGCAAAGGTTTAGATCCAGAGTTTAACTTTATGGAAGTTGCCAAACCTTATGCAATGCAGCTTATGACCGATATGAATGGTTCTGAGGGGAATACCTTTATTAATGAATTAAGTCGTCAAGCAGCTCAGGTAAGTAGTACCGCTTTTGGTCTACCACGTAGATTAGAGGATACGCTAGAAAAGCTAGAACGCGGAGATATGCGCCTCCGCGTTCGGTCTATAGAAACTGAACGGCTATTGCGGAGGCAGAGCAGTATTCAGCTCTCAATGAGCTATGCTCTGTTAATCAGTGGTTTCACACTTTCAGCTACGATCTTAGTGGTTAGCAATCATGTCTGGTGGGCACTGCTGCCTGGTTTAATAGCACTAGGGATTTCAGTGATCCTGATCCAACTACTTTTGCGCCTTGACCGTTACGATCGTATGTATTAATTGTTGCAAAAAAAAATTATGAAACTTAATTTCACGGGTTTTAGCGATCCGGGACTTATTCGTTCTAATAATCAGGATGCTTACTATGTCGACCCAGAAGGGCGGTTTTTTGTTGTTGCCGATGGAATGGGTGGTCATGCTGGAGGTGAAGAAGCAAGTCGTATAGCCACGGCAGAAATTCAGGCATATTTGCTGGCAAATTGGGAATCTTCTAAATCTTCTCAAGAATTGCTAGAGCAAGCTTTGTGGGGTGCCAATGAAGCGATTTTGCAAGATCAGCAAAATCATCCCGAACGTGCCGATATGGGCACAACAGTTGTAGCAGTAATTTTTCGCGCCCCAGAATCGCCCTGGTGCGCTCATGTTGGCGATTCGCGGCTGTATCGCTTCCGAGAATCGCACTTAGAGCAGGTAACAGAAGATCACACTTGGGTTGCACGGGCAATCAAAATCGGTGACATAACCTTAGATGAAGCGCGATCGCATCCTTTTCGTCATGTATTATCGCGCTGTTTGGGGCGTGAAGACTTGCATCAGATTGATGTGCAACCACTAGATGTCAAAGCTGGCGATCGCTTGCTTTTATGTAGTGATGGTCTTACAGAAGAACTTGTGGAACAGAAGATTGCTAGCTGTCTCTTAGATGTTCCTTGGCTTGATAAGGCCGCCATCTCTCTAATTGAGGCTGCTAAGGAGCATGGAGGGCACGATAACATCACAGTTGTCATCGTCTCACTAGAATAAATAGTCATTAGTCGATGCTTAGTAAGCTTAAACAAAGGACAACTGACAAATGACAAATGACAATTCTGGTAGATATACTCAGCAATTTGTTCAGTGTGAGCATTTTTAGTTTTTACAATTTGATACAAATATTTTTAGCCTCCAAAGTCACCTAATGAGGCTGAATTTGCATCAAATTGATAAATTGACATCTTGCACATAATAAGGTAGAGCGACTATAATTCACGCTTATTACCATTCATTTCCCAACCTCCTTAAAGTCCTAGCTTCCGAAGCTTCCTCCATATTTATTTGTGGAGACAGAGTGTCTTAATGTTTTTCTCAAACAGGAAAACGTATAGGACTCAGGACAAAATCTGCTTATCTCCTCAAAAGAGATCAGTGCAAAGCAGAAATGGTTGAGAGGTAGTTATATCTACACTTCGTTCAAACAGAGCTTATTTTCCGGAATACGGCTCGGCTGACTTGGGTAGTATATCAGCAGGATTAGGTGCAAGATATCATATCAAAAAAAATCCACACTTAGGATGTGGGCAACGTGTCAAACAATTGTTATCTTTCTTAATACGGAGGAACAAATGTTGGACACATACAAGTCCAATTATTATCCCATTTGGACTTCTGTAAGCGATATCACCTTTACGCGTTTTTTTACGGAGTTAAATATGAACCAACCAATGAAACTATCCTTGGAACAGCAATTCAGCATCTGCTCATTTGCCACTCAAGTACAGAATATGAGCCACGACCAAGCTAAAGACTTTCTAGTAAAGCTCTATGAGCAAATGGTAGTGCGCGAGGCAACTTATCAGGAGCTTCTTAAACACCAGTGGGGCTTAGATTCCGGTTCCACTATGGCATAGAGTCGTTCTACTGTCGCAGTGGACGACCTCCTTCTCTTGCTTGGTTCCAAGGAGGAAAAGAGCTGGGGATGTCGGGGCGTCAACTTCGATAAACAATTCTAAAAGAGCGGCGGAAGAATTCAATTCAATAAATTAACTAACAACTAGTAAAACTTTCGACTGCACATCTGCTGGAGTCTAGACATAACTTTAGCTTTGTAGGCTAAACTTACTGTTCACTTGAGCAAAACTCTTTTACTGTCTCTTTTGTCTAGTCAGAGAATTACGCCTGCGTAAATTTACAACTCTCTGAAAATATCTACGCAATAATATTCAGAGATAATTTAGACATCCTTGATTTTGCAGCTTGTGTTTTTCACTCTTTATACATATAACTAGAACTTACATCTTTATATATATTTTGTTTATAAAAGTTTACATTCTTTGAGTTAGTAGCCCTTAGCTACATATATTACATGTAATATTAAGAAATTCTTCCTAGCTGGAAAGATCGTATGGAGAATCTGTATCAATGCTTTCCAATTTTGCCAGAATTTGAGGCTTAATTTTTTCGTACTCATTTTTGAGCAAGCTTTTACTCATTTGCGGGTCGGCAGAAGACATCAATGTGTTGCTCATTGCGACCCACTCTTGTAGTCGTTGACGCTGGGCAGAAGCGACGCTGGAAGGTAAGATGTGTGTACAACGATTTGGTGTTTCTCGTGCAAAGAACAACAGTCGGTAGTAACCTGTGTGCTGTAATAACCGAGTAATTTCTTGACCAAGACTGGTTTTAAGATCAAGGTAGTAAGGTAACCATTTGGCACCATGCTTGCGGTTGTAGATGACAGTAATCCATAGCAACATGGGATGGGGAATAGAGATGAAAAGAAATTGGTTATAGCGGGTACAGAGTAAGCGCTTCTGAATTTCTTCTTGCGGTAGCATCACCCATAGCGCTGGTAAAACTTCCCCATTGCTTTGAATGGACTGAGGAAACACAATATCGGCAATTGGTTTATTTTGGGGCCAAGAAATAGCACGAGCGATTTCATCGTTAGACAAGGATGCCCGCAAATCGGCTTTAGTCTTCTGTTCAAGCTCAGGACTAGCCGTAGTAGTAGGAATTAGGGCATAGCTATCTTGCTTAACTTTGCGTGTATGCTCAGGTTTTTCTAGAGATGCTAGAACTCTCAGGATTTCGGTGATACTTTGGGGGCGATCGCGTGCTACCTTAGCGAGACAACTCATCACCAAATTTTCGATTTCTTTTGGTAGTTCTAACCCAGGTGCAACCTCGGCAAAAGAACGTGGTTTTTGATAGTGATGTGTTTTATACCATGCTCCAAAAGAATGAGTTTGTGCCACTAGTGGCATTTTGCCTGTGAGCATCTCAAACATCATTACACCCAAACTATAAATATCAGCACGGTTGTCTAATTCCTTACCCTCCATCTGTTCGGGAGAAGAATAAGCCAATGTCCCCAAATAGAATTTTGTATGGTCGCCATCCGACTGTAATAACTTAGCAATACCAAAATCTAGAACCTTGACCAATTCTCCGAAACTAGGATCTTGAATCACTAGCATATTGCTTGGCTTGACATCCCGATGGATAATTGGGCAAATTGTGCCCTCAACTGGGATGCCATCATGAGCGCACTGTAACCCCAGACTTAGTTGACGCGCCATACTCAGAAATCTTGGTAAAGGCAGTCGTTGCTTACGAATAATATTGTTTAGGCTTTGTCCTTGTAGATATTCCATGACGTAGAACGGGGTGTTATTCTCATCTACGCCATAGTCCATAACTCGGACAATGTGGATACTTTTTTGACCTAGTAAAGCACAGGTTTTTGCTTCTCGCTCAAAGCGGTCTTGCAATCGCATCTTTTCATTTTGAATTGATAGAGCGAGAAACTTAACCGCGACAGGTACGCCTCCCAACAAAGTATCTTTAGCACGATAAACTCGACCCATTGCTCCAGTACCGATTAACTCCTGGAGTTGGTAGCGTTTGCTGAGTAAGCGACCAATGTTGGGGTCTGACATAGAGAATTTGAATCCAAAAGCAGGTTGTAAGTGTTTAGGAGAAAAAGTGCATTCAAACTGATATCTGAATTATTGCGCCCAGAAATGACTTGCTAGATTCGTACCATAAGGCAGAAATAGAAGTCAAAAGACAAAAAGCTTATAGGATAGGCTGTTGGATGATTTCCAGTCGTTGCTCTATCTACACAGTTCTGTGCTAGTACACTGAGGTGGAAATTTGCCTACCTTTAAGAAGAGGATTTTGCCCCAAGTCTTGTTTAATTAAGATAGTAAATACATTTACGCAGTGCTATCTAGCTTTTTCTAGCCCTCTTTTAGAAGATTGCAGCCATCCTGTGGTAGTTCGCAACAGAGATGGTAATTACAACTGGTGCAATATGCCAGAGCAAACAAGCGGAAAGAGTAGATAATGAAGCTTCATATCATTTTGCACTTTAATTATGTTGTAGTTTTAGTTTGCCCAATTTTGAGTCAATAGATAACTTTAGCATCTGCCAAAAATCTTAATTGGGAACTACCACACTCACTACAGAGTTATGATAACTGAGTGATGAGTCAGGGTTTTGAATATCAATAAAGCATCAAGAAAAGAGATAAGGGCTTCCTGTCTAGCTTTATATCAGCTCCAAGCCCTTATGTCTCATACATCAAAAGTTCTCTAGTTTGCTAGAATAATTTGTAACTGTGATTTTAGTGGTCAATGACTCACAACTAAAGTTTTACTTGATTAACACTTTCATTCTACTTCCAGCAAAACTGCCTTCTGCCTTTGTTTTGTTCAGTAGGGATAACAACAGATACTTATTGCTTGACCAGGTTTTTAACCTTCAGACTTATTATAACTAGGTGAAAATGTATGATTTACGCATGAAATTCAGATAATATCAATTCGCTATTGTTCGTTTTTTCTGTAGGTTATAAGACATATCAAAAACTGATTTATTACCCATTAGATAGTATTGTATTCGACGTTTAATAATATTGTTCAATCGGGAAATAAAAACAGAAAAGAAGTGCGGATTTTTCATGATTTCTCTTAATGCTGTTAACCATCTTCTTTGCTTTATAGGCACTACAACTTGATAGTAAGCTAGATGTTTTTTATAGGATGCAAGATTATAAGATAGAGCAAGCATTAAAGCTGGATTGTTTTTCACCCTTTCTTGTTGCATGAAAGAATTAGTAGCTATGCAGCATTGATTTAGACGTGATAATATACTTTGACGTACAAGAGAAATAGGGCGTGAGCGGTAGAAATAATAGGGTTCTGGCACAATAAAAAAGCGGGCACCATTGATTAGGCATTCCACATCAAACCAAAAATCTTCAGCCATGCTCACAGTTTCATCGTATAGAATGCCGTGCTTAAGTAAAAATTCTCGTTTGAATATAGGCTTGCTTAAACCAAAAGGCAACACTGGTTCTCCATAGACACCACTTTCTACAAAAGAAATGAGATCAATTTGGAGAGCTTCATCTAGATACTCTCCATTTTCTTGAATAAATGTACTCCAAGGAGATGTTGCGCCATCGTGGATTAAATAGAGATCGTCAGCAATTATGTCTGCATTTGTTTTTGCTGCCAGCAACAGAAGTTTTTCTAATCTTTCAGGAGCATACCAATCATCTGAATCAAGAACAGCAACCCATTCTCCTTTAGCTGCTTTGATGGCACGATTACGCGCAGCAGAAACTCCAAGGTTTTGTTGATTAACTATTACTTTGAGGCGTTGGTCAGTAAAACTTTTAGCGACTTCTACAGTTTTATCACTTGAACCATCATCGACTATGATGACTTCAATATCATTGAGCGTTTGCTCTAAGGCTGACTGTATCGCCTTCGCAATATAAGCTTCAGTATTGTAAGCAGGAATAATGACGGATACTTTAGGATTCATAAAACTGAACTCCTGATTACACAGTTAATTAATAGTCCTAAGATTATGAAGATAATTTTGATAACTTCCTCTTTACTATACAACTAAGTAGTCGGTAGGGCAAACGCATCTAAAATTACTCTTTATCGCAACCAACATTAAAAACCAACGTAAAATGCTTATTTTTCGTTTGGTTTAGTTTGCAAAATCAAAGCGATGTCTAGGACGGGCTATGACACTCTCTACGAGACGCTGTGCGTAGCTTGCTTCTTTGCAGCAGGACGAATACTCGCTATCGATGTCGCTTAAATTTTTATCAATAAATAAGTCTTAATGAGATTTTTAACTTTATTGAGAATAAATTAGTTTTGTTGATATTATGTGTTGCCTTAAGTAAGTTGGTGAAAATAAACTTGAACATTGCCAAACCATTACGTTGCTAGAGTTAATTTAGACAATATGGCTTCAGTTTACAGGTTAGACTTACAGCAGTGAGGTCATTGCTCTTAGGTTGATTGACGCTCTAGGCTAACTTCCATTGTGTTAGTTAAAAAATGACCAGCCAAGATACCACTACTTAGGTAATATCTATCTTCGGAAATCCGATGTAGGGTTTCAAAGCCACTACGACGTTGACGATCGCCTAGTACCCAGTAACGCTGCACAATAGTATCTAGACCAATCCAGCCTTCACCTTCAACTTGCCCCAAAATATTATGTTGTAGTAAAAAAGTATACTGGCGCTCTCCCTCATGCAATCGTCCTTTGTATTGTAGAGAGATTTCTGAGCGATCGCTACCAGGAAATATCAGCTTTGTAGCCATAGTGAACCAGTTATCTCGATTCCAAGCTACCAAGGTCATACCCTTGACGCTGATTGGCATACCATTTCGTTCCAGCCAATTTCCTTGCATTGCCCAGCGTCCTGGTTCCAATAAAAAAGTATGAGCCACCTTATATATTCCCTGTCTTGATCGAGTACCGCCAAGATTACAGTTATAGCAGTGCTGTACATGAATAGCGGGGCGTTTAGTCCGTCCTGAGTGAATAATGAAGAAATTTTTTATTGTTTCTGTCTGTTTCAGAACTCAGGACTGACTTTGGTGAATTTCTCCCAAAAGCACTTCTTGAGGTGCCCCAGTAGCAGTAGGTAGATTGCCAGGAATGCCCAAATGCCGCCAGTAGGCTAAAACTGCAAAAGCGATGGCTTCTTTAAAATCTGCATTTAACCCAACTTCATCTGTAGCCAATACTGGGATTGATGCCAACAATAACTCTAATCGACGTTTCAAATAGAGATTGCGGCTACCACCACCACATAATAGTACTCGTTGTGGCATTTCTGGCAAAAAAGTGCGGTAACTATGAACAATCGAAGCAGCTGTCAGTTCCGTCAGAGTTGCCAGTATATCAGCAGCATTGAGTTGGTATTCTTGGGCATCTTTTAAACACTGATGTAGATAAGTCACACCAAATAACTCCCGACCAGTAGATTTGGGCGGTGATAAATGAAAGTAATCTTGGTTGAGCCATTGTTCTACCAAAGGATGGCAAGGAGTACCACTTGCTGCCCAATTGCCATTTTCATCGTAAGTTTTAGCACCAGCGCTTAAATGCTCTACCGCCAGATCCAACAGACTATTTCCTGGGCCAGTATCCCAAGCGCGAATTTTTGAGAGCCAGTCACCATGCCGAGGCGGAATATAAGCTACATTACCTATACCACCAATATTTTGAATACAACGCCCTTCTTCAGGATGACTGAGCAAATAGGCATCTACTCTGGGCACGAGAGGCGCACCATGACCACCAATAGCGATATCAGCAACGCGGAAGTTGCTCACAGTTGTAATGCCCGTAAGATAGGCAATCAATTCACCCCGCCCTAGTTGGAGACTATAACCCAAAGGAGTGCTAAGTGCTGAATGAGGAGTGAGCATTTCTCTCCCCCTGTTCCTCTGCTTCCCTGCTCCCCCTGCTCCTTCTTTGGGTGGTCTATGATAAACCGTCTGACCGTGAGAGCCAATGAGAGTAGCTAGCTGATGACCAATTTGAATATTTTGGGCGGCTTGGGCAAAGACTTGGGCGATCGCATCATCTATTTCTGCCAATTCTGCCATTGAGATGGCAACGCCTGCACCAACCGCTAGTATTTTCTCTCTGAGTTCAGATGGATAAGGATATGTTTTACCGGCTAGTAACTCAACTTTAAGATCCAATTCTGTACCGGAAATCTCTACCAACACAGTGTCTATGCCATCTACGGATGTGCCACTAATTAAACCGATAACGCGAGTAGAGACAGCAGCTTTTTCAGTCGGATGCATTGTTCAAGATTTTTTTTGGATTGCAAGAGGTAGTTTAATTCATGCTACTACCCATGTCAAAAAAAGTAAGGTGGCATAGTTGATTGGAAAAAGATGAATTTTGAGGGAAAGGGTAAGAGGCAGTCGACAGAATAACGTCGTATTCCCTTGAAGTCAAAAGAATAATTTTGAAATTACAGCAATTCCAGAGTTATGAAATGTATGAGACCTATCTGGATGTATTGTGAAAAATGATGTAATTGGTTCTCATAAAAAGATTATGAAGTTAATCACACAGCAAAATGCAGGTTATTTAATAACCTTAAAGAAGAAAGACGCAAGTTAATCTTGAGCTTGATGTGGAAAAACTATTGAGCCAATGGATAAGCACGGATTTTCATGTGTTTGGTATAGCAAAATGCCTAATCTAATCTTGATTTCGAACTTTAAAAATATAAACTGTGTGCGAATCAAAAAATAGCACTTTTTATAAATAAAGCTTATTTACAATTGTTCACTGATAACTTCGCAATTTCTACATAAAGCTATAGACATCGTACAACATAACATCAGTGATTATCCTCTAAATAAAATCCAATAGCCTGCATTTCTATCTGGTTATAGTCAAATCAAAAAAGTAGTAATACTTCTGATGTTGGAATCTAGAAGTACATTGCACAATGAGGCTATGAACACGAAAGATTAAAAAACGAAAAAGGATTGTCAAATGAAAAATCTTTTAATTAAGTCTGCGATCGCTTCTGGTGTTGTTTTGTCCTTAGCTACTGTTAGCCGTCCTGTAATGGCTGCGTCTTTTGCGGTATCAATAGAAAACGCAGGCGTACAAAATGCACAATTATCAAATCTTGTTAATGCTAATGTGCAAACTTTTGATGCACAAACACAAGGTTACAGTGCAACAGGATTTCAATGGAATAATGGAACAACAAATATTGGCAGCTATCAGAATACTCTGGTCATGGATGCAGAACAATATGGTGGTGCTGGTGGAACAGGCAAGTATTTTGATGTAGACACGAATAGATCGGGTAATGGTCAAAAAGTTTCTACCCTCAATTTGACAACCCCACAAAGCTACTTTGGGCTTTGGTGGTCTGCTGGAGATGCTAGCAACGTACTTACATTTCTTTCACAAGGTCAGGTTGTTTATACTATGACCACCGCTGACGTGGTTAACTATATCGCAAAACTACCAAATAAAGATAGCTACTACGGTAATCCTAATTCGGCATTCCTAAATCAGGATAAGGGAGAACCCTTTGCTTTCATCAACTTCTACGATGTTGGTGGAACTTTTGATCAAGTTCAATTCACCAATATTGGCGGAACTGGTTTTGAATCAGATAATCACACAGTCGCCAGTAGTTACAAGAGTATCACTGGTAATATTGTTACTCAAGCAGTGCCTGAGTCTTCTTCTTTATTAGGAGTTTTTGCAATTGGTTTTGTGGGTGCTGCTTCAGTTATGATTCGTCAAGTCAAGAAAAAGTCAGTTTTGCAATTATCATAAGTCTAGTGGCTTGCAAACAAGATAATTTTTAGCTTACATTAAGTATCTTCTGCACTTCTGATGATAATTAAGAGAATATCACTCTCAAGTGATCGCCACTTTAATAGCACTGCTTTAAAGCAATTCTATTAAAGACACCAATTTTAGCTCAGTAAGATTTGCCTGATTTTCTCTATGCCTTACTCCCAGGCTCTACTTCGCGTAGTGTGCCGTAGGCAGGATTTCAGAAGTTCCAGCAAAAAGTCAACATTAAACACAAGTTAGGGTGAGCTTACTTAGGTAAACTCACCCTAATTGTTTTGCTATTTATTTTATGGGCAACCACTCTACAACATTTAGATAATGCCTAGATTGCCTTCTGCTTAAAGATATTGGCATTACCCAGCCTAAAAGCTTAACTTGGCATAGAACTGATCCTAAAGCCTAAGTTTTAAGAATCGATATGATAGAAAAGTAGATAAAACTTAAAAAATATTTATCGAATGGCGTTTCAATCATCTGGCTTGTCCAAGGTCAAAGACTCATTCACACAAAAAATCTTCTTGGGTAATGAACCCAATGCGGAGTTAATTGCAATTCTCACCGTTTACTTTGTTCAAGGAATTTTAGGGCTATCGCGTTTAGCCGTGAGCTTTTTCCTCAAAGATGAACTGTTGCTGAGTCCAGTCCAGGTGTCGGCGCTATTGGGAATTGTCTTCCTACCTTGGATGATCAAGCCGGTGTTTGGTTTTATCTCTGATGGCTTACCTATATTTGGTTATCGTCGTCGTCCTTACTTAATTTTATCTGGGATACTGGGAACTGCTTCCTGGATGAGTTTGGCCACAATAGTTCATACTAGCTGGGCGGCTACGTTAGCGATCGCTCTTGGTTCTCTTAGTGTCGCCATGAGTGATGTGATAGTTGACTCGCTAGTTGTGGAACGTGCCAGAGGTGAATCCCAGGCAAAAGCTGGTTCACTACAATCTGTATGCTGGGGTGCTTCTGCGATCGGAGGTTTAATAACAGCATACTTTAGCGGTCTGCTGCTTCAATACTTTACTACCCGTACTGTCTTTGGAATTACCGCCTTATTCCCTCTCATTGTCTCAGGGGTAGCTTGGTTAATTGCTGAATCTCCCGTTAGTAAAGATACAAATGAGAGTAATCAAACTAACCCTTTACCAATCAAACATCAACTGAAGCAGCTACGCCAAGCTATTACCCAAAAAACAATTTGGCTACCAACGGCTTTTGTCTTCATCTGGCAAGCTACCCCAAATGCTGAATCAGCCTTTTTCTACTTCTCTACCAACGAATTACACTTTGAACCAGAATTTTTGGGGCGGGTAAACTTGGTGACAAGTTTCGCTTCTTTAGCAGGTGTTTGGATTTTTCAACGTTTCCTCAAAAGCATTCCTTTTCGCGTGATTTTTGCTTGGAGTACCGTCCTTTCTTCAATGTTAGGGATGACGATGCTGTTGTTAGTGACTCACACAAATCGGCTGTTGGGTATAGATGACCACTGGTTTAGTTTGGGCGATAGTCTTATTCTCACTGTGATGGGGAAAATTGCCTTTATGCAAGTCATGGTTCTAGCAGCAAGGCTTTGTCCCTCTGGAGTGGAAGCAACTTTATTTGCCTTGTTGATGTCGGTATTTAATTCAGCAGGAACGGTTTCCCAAGCATTGGGGGCATTACTCACCTATTGGCTAGGGATCACTGCAACTAATTTTGAGTCACTTTGGCTATTGGTGATAATTACTAACCTTAGTACACTGTTACCCCTACCATTTATCAACTGGCTACCTGCTGCTGAAGAGCAAGCTGAGACATCCAAAGATGGGGAACAAGCTTTCTTACCTGATTTGATGTCTGAGTTGGTACTAACAGAACCAGAGTCGGAAATAGTGGAATAGTGTAATAAATCCAAAGTCGAGTCAGTGCGCTGCCTCCCTGTTGCAACCTTGCTGCAACAAAATTTTTTTTAGGTGCTACATATTTTTGTACAAGATAACAATAAAAAACAAAGCTTATGCATTTGAAAAGTCAAGGAAGCCCAGTTATAGAAAAATCTTATACTCGTGCAGATTGGCAAGGTGGGTATCAATCTCTCACCCAAGAATTTGATTATTGGATTGATGAAATAGAAGGGCAAATTCCCAGAGAATTAGAAGGCACGCTATTTAGAAATGGCCCCGGTTTACTGGATGTAAATGGGCAATCTTTTCATCACCCGTTTGATGGAGATGGGATGATTAGCAAAATTACTTTTACCAACGGTCGTGCCCATTTTCGTAACCGCTTTGTTCGTACAACTGGGTATTTGGCAGAACAAAAGGCAGGAAAAATTCTTTATCGCGGTACTTTTGGTACTCAAAAACCCGGTGGTTGGCGAGCGAATATCTTTGACTTCAAACTCAAAAATATAGCTAATACAAATGTTATCTATTGGGGTGGTAAACTGCTAGCACTGTGGGAAGCTTCTGAAGCATATCATCTCGATCCCAACACTCTTGAAACTTTGGGAAATGAATATTTTAATGGTGCTTTGTCAGCAGGTGAAGCTTTCGCTGCCCATCCCCGCTTGGAAAAGAATTGTGAACAAGACGGGGGCGAACCTCGCCTAGTAAATTTCTCGATTAAGCCAGGATTATCTACCACCATTACTATTTTCGAGCTAAACTTAGTGGGTGAAATTGTTAGACAGCAAGCTCATAAGGTTCCCGGCTTCTGTTTCATTCACGATTTTGTTATTACTCACAACTACTGCATCTTCTTTCAAAATCCTGTCACATTTAATCCCATACCTTTTGCCTTGGGAATACGTGCGGCAGGAGAATGTATCAAATTTCAACCAAATCAGCCAACTAAAATTATAATTATTCCCCGCTTTCCCAAAGAAGGGCAAGAAGAGATAAAATTTCTGGAAACACAGTCGGGTTTCGTGTTCCACCACGTTAATGCTTTTGAGGTAGGAGAGGAAGTTCTGATTGATTCTATTTGCTACCAAGATTTACCAGAAGTGGAGCCTAAAAGCGATTTTCGACAAGTTGATTTTGAAGCTTCTTCACCTGGGCAACTTTGGCGATTTTATCTAAATCTCAAGAATGGGACAGTCCAGCGAGAATTGATTGATAGTCGCTGTTGCGAATTTCCCAGCATCCATCCGGCGAATGTGGGACACCCTTATCGATATCTATATATAGGTGCGGCTCATGCAGAGAGTGGTAATGCTCCCTTACAAGCGTTACTGAAAATTGATTTGCACTCTGGAGAAAAACAGTTTTGGAGTGCTGCACCCCGTGGTTTTGTGGGTGAACCGATTTTTGTCCCGCGCCCAGATTCTGAAAAGGAAGATGATGGTTGGGTATTAGCTTTAGTTTATGATGCTGCCCATCACCGCTCAGATTTGGTAATTTTGGATGCTAGTGATTTCTTTAAAGGAGTGATTGCAAGGCTACATCTTAAGCATCATATTCCCTACGGTCTGCATGGAAGCTTTACTTCTGAAGTTTTTGGGGAAATTTGATCTTTTATTTGGATGAAACCATTTTTTCGCTGGCAATGATATGCAAATCGATATTTTTGAGCAAGCGCACCAATTTTTGCGTCAAAGATCCTTTGAGGAGCATTTGCCAGCGCGATCGCTGACTCTCTCCAATTACAATTTGGGTAATCCGATATTTCTCGGCGACTTCTGCGATCGCATTAGCTACGTTACTGTTGGTAACACGAAGAAAAGTACCTTCAAATTCGTTACAGAGTTTCTCACAAGTGTGGATGTGTAGGCTTTCCTCCTTGGTGAGGAACCGTTCTGGATCGGCAACAAACAAAGTATAAAGTGGGGCATTCATGTAGCTAGCTAACCTCGCACCCCGGCGTAACAACTGTACTGAGTTGGGATAGGTGGATACACACACCAAAACGCGCTCATGAATATTACAGGATTGTCCATTATGGGTAGTAGCGATCGCATTTTCTTCTACGTTGTCTGCGACTTCGCGCAAAGCTAACTCTCGCAAAGCAATCAGGTTACGGCGTTGGAAAAAATTATCGAGGGATTGCTGGATTTTTTCGGATGCGTAAATCTTGCCTTCTAATAACCGTTCTTGCAGTGTTTCTGGCGTAACATCTACCACTAATATTTCATCCGCATCATCCAGAATTCTGTCAGGAACACGCTCACGGACTACAACCCCAGTAATTCTAGCTACTAAGTCATTAAGACTTTCCAAATGTTGCACATTCATTGTGGAGTAGACATCAATACCTGCTGCCAAAACTACTTCTACATCTTCGTAGCGTTTTTCGCGTGGGGAACCAGGGACGTTGGTATGGGCAAGTTCATCGATTAAGGCTAATTGGGGCGATCGCTTTAAAATAGCATCTGTATCCATATCCGTTAGTGTCAACTCACCACAAAGATATTGCTTACGGGGTAAAATCTCCAGTCCCTCTGCCTTCTCCTCCGTATCCTTGCGTCCGTGAGTTTCCAAAAGCCCAACGATGACATCAATTCCTTCTTGTTTAAGTGCGTGTCCCTCTTCTAGCATCCGGTAGGTTTTGCCTACTCCAGGAGCCATACCAATAAATATTTTATGTTTACCCCGCCGTCGTGCCGGATAAAGTGAGTAACTTCTAGAATTTAAAGGTGCAGTGCCATTCGAACCAGTATTATTATCTGACATTTCATTCTTGGTTTCTATCGCAATCCTATTTCATCGGAAAACAGCGCTTTCCCCATGCTTCTTATAAATACTGTTAGCAGTAGTAATGCGTTTAGCCCGTGGTGAATAGTAAATCTGATTTCTTTGCTCACAACTCGCAACTGTTTTGCCCAATGCCCAATGCCCAATTCCCAATGCCCTATGCCCTATGCCCATTTATTGATTTTGCTGACGATTAATATCTTGCAAGTCAAGAGCATAATTCAATCGGAGAACATTGACTCCTGGCTCACCAAAAATCCATAAAAATCTGCCATCGGTATACTTGTTAATTAAACGTAGAATCTCATCTTCTTTAACTCCCCTTGCACCTGCAACCCGCGTCAATTGCTGTCGTGCTGCTTTGAAGGAAATATGCGGATCTAAACCAGAACCAGAGGTATAAATCATATCAGCGATCGGTTGAAGATTTTCGTCTCGCAATTGATTTGCCTCTTCTAGAATCCGCTTTAGTAGCTCTGGATTACTAGCAGCAAGATTGCTGGCTCCAGATATGCCAGTTGGCTTTGCTTTTTTTCCTTGGCTATATCTAACAGTACTGGGACGAGGATGGAAATATCGCTCAGATGTGAATAGCTGACCAATCAAAGCTGAACCAATTGGTTCATTATTTAGATTCAGCATAATGCTGCCATTCGCTTGATAGGGCAAAAAAACTTGACCCACTACAAGAATGATCAGAGGATAGATGATTGCAGTCAACAACCAAAGCATTAGAGTTATAAAAATTGCTCTGATAGTTTCTCGAATAATAGCCATAAAAACTTTTCCAATTATTACTAAAATTAATTTTTAATTTTAATTCTTTTACCCAATTAGAACGATGTTCAAAGATGCTGCTGCTAACAGCATAAATATCTAGGGCAATTACCACATTCAAGCACAGCAGGATAAAAATAGCGAGTGTGAGTGTTGTTTAAGCAATTGCGACCAAACAAAGAACATCGCCTGTATCAGATTTATCGACAAAAACTTTTCCCAAACATCGACCTGTTTATTCATATTCTTTTGGTTCTCTCTCTCAACGGTAAAAGTAAAAATGTTTATTATTTTACTTTGGTCAAGATGCGCTCGTTTCGCAGCGTCTCTACTTTTTCTATCCTTAAGCCAAACCTACAAGTGTAATCAGTATGTCTATCAACTTAATGGCGATAAATGGCGCAATCACCCCACCTAAGCCATAAATTAAGATATTGCGTTGGAGTAGCTGATTAGCTGTCAGTGGCCTAAACCGCACACCCTTCAATGCTAAGGGAATCAAAGCTGGAATAATCAAAGCATTATAAATCAGCGCTGATAGTACAGCAGACTTAGGGCTAGTCAAATTCATAATATTCAGGCTTTGTAGATTAGCAGCGACAAATATCACTGGGATAATTGCAAAATATTTAGCAATATCATTAGCGATAGAAAATGTCATCAAAGCTCCGCGAGTAATCAACAATTGTTTACCAATGCTAATAATATCGATCAGCTTTGTCGGATCGGAGTCCAAATCTACCATGTTGGCGGCTTCTTTTGCAGCTTGTGTCCCTGTATTCATGGCAACGCCGACGTTAGCTTGGGCTAATGCGGGAGCATCGTTAGTCCCATCTCCTGTCATGGCAACTAGTTTACCTGCTGCTTGTTCCTTTTTAATCACACTGATTTTGTCTTCTGGTGTGGCTTCAGCGATGAAGTCATCCACTCCAGCTTCTTTAGCAATGACAGAAGCTGTAATTTGGTTGTCTCCAGTTAGCATAATGGTACGCACTCCCATCCGTCGCAGTTGCTCAAAGCGATCGCGGATACCAGGTTTAACTATATCTTTGAGATAAATAACCCCATAGATTTCGTTATCTAGGCTCACTGCTAAGGGTGTACCTCCCAAGCGAGAAACTCGTTCGTAGGCAGCATCCAATTCTGGCGTATCGCGTCCGTTGCGAGAACGGACAAATCCTTTAATGGCTTCTACTGCTCCCTTTCTTGCCTCATAACCACCAGGTAAGTTAGTCCCACTCATCCGTGTTTTGGCGGAAAAATCAACTCCTTCTGCCTGGTTGGAGTCGAAATCAAACCGTGTTACTAGTCTTTCTGCCAGTCGAATAATGGATTTACCTTCTGGTGTATTGTCAAAGACACTAGCTGCCCACGCAACATTAGCAATTTCTGATATTGAATGACCGTTGATAGGGATAAACTCTTCCGCCAAACGGTTGCCGAGGGTAATTGTACCTGTCTTATCAAGAACTAAAGTGTTTACATCACCACAGGCTTCGACTGCTTTTCCGGAAGTGGCAATGACGTTAAATTGGGCAACTCGATCCATACCAGCAATACCGATGGTACTGAGTAAGCCGCCAATGGTTGTAGGAATTAATGCCACTAATAGGGCAATTAAAGTTGGTATGCTGACTGGACTATTGACATAGTAAGCAAGTGCGGGCAGAGTTACCACGACTAACAAAAATACTAAGCTGAGAACTGCCAACAATACTGTCAGGGCAATTTCATTGGGTGTTTTGCTGCGTTCTGCCCCTTCTACTAAGGCAATCATCCGGTCAATAAAGCCTTTACCGGGGTCAGTAGTGATGCGGATAATTAATTCATCTGAGATAATCCGCGTCCCACCAGTGACAGAACTGGAAACATCAGAGCCTGATTCTTTTAATACTGGTGCAGATTCTCCAGTAATTGCCGATTCATCTACTGAGGCAACGCCCATAATTACCTCGCCATCGGCGGGAATTATATCGCCAGCAACGACGTAGATGTTATCGCCCTGTCTCAGGCTGGTGGATAAAACTTCACTAATTGTGCCGTCGGGAGCGAGTTTTTTAGCGATCGCCTCTGATTTGGTTAATCGCAAGGCATCAGCTTGAGCTTTACCCCGCCCTTCTGCCAATGCTTCAGCAAAATTGGCAAACCAAACTGTAAAGAATAAAATCCCCGACAGTAAGCCATTGAAAAGTTGCGGGTTCTTTTGTAGGGCTGGGCCAAATAAATTGGGATCAATCGTGAGCAATAGAATGATGATTGTCCCCACCCAAACCACAAATATTACTGGATTTTTGATTACATACTTAGGATTGAGCTTCACAAAAGCATCTCTAATTGCCCTTAAGTACAGCCACTTTTTACTTGTCCTTGCTTTTTTACGTCCTTGACGGCGATCGCCAGAACGAGGATTTGGCCGTCTAGCTCTGAAGTTAGTTGCCACTTGATTCATGAATAAAGTTAGGAGTTAAAAGTTAAAAATTAGGAGTTAGGAGTTAGAAGTTAGGAGTTTCCAATAAAAAATAGATCCAACCTTTAGGGCACGCTATGCGATCGCGAACACAATGCCAAAGCGATGCTCGTTCCTACCTACCTCTATTCGCGTTCGATTGTCACCAGAAGGACGGACGATCGAACGCGAACAAGGTGTCGTAGACAAGACTCGCTAACACCAGTCGCTTACGATAGGAAACCCTCCTACAGCGATGGATTCAGCACAAAGCACTGCCTCCCCTACAAAACAGGATAATTTATTTATTTTTTGGTATTCTCTTAATTCCAGACTTATAACTCATAAATTTTCTAATTGCCAGATGCTAGTTTCAAACCCTCAGCTATGGGGCCTAAAGCTAAAACGGGAAAGAAAGTCAATACTCCCAAAACCAATGTCACTCCAGCAGTGATACCAGTAAATACTAGAGAATCAGTTCTTAGAGTACCAAGGGTTTCTTGTACTTGTTGTTTGCGAGACATACCGTCAGCTAACAGCAGGATGGCAATTATCGGAATGTAGCGTCCTCCTATTAAGCTAACTAAAGTACTCAAGTTCCACCACAGGGTGTTATCTCTCAACCCTTCCAAGCCGGAGCCATTATTTGCGGCGGCTGAGGCGTATTCATAAACTACTTGAGAAATACCGTGATAGCCAGAGTTACTAATTCCAGAGAGAGAGATGGGATAAGCCAGGGCGATCGCACTGGGAATCAAAACTAGAATTGGGTGAATCAACAACACGACGCTGGCGAGGACAATTTCGCGTTTTTCAATTTTGCGTCCTAAAAACTCTGGGGTGCGTCCTGCCATTAGTCCAGTTAGGAACACTGTAAGAATTAAGTAAATAAATAAGTAAGCTGTTCCAGTGCCCTGACCACCCCAAATAACCTGGATAAACAAGTTGAAGAGAGTCGAAAATATTCCTTGGGGCATCAAAGAATCGTGCATCCCATTCACAGCGCCAGACATAGTAGCAGTAGTCATAACTGCCCAAAATGCCGTTTGTAACCAGCCAAACCGCACTTCTTTCCCCTCTAAATTGGGTTGTTCTAATCCAAAGGCGTTATTAACTAGGGGATTACCTTGCAATTCTCCCACAGCTGTCACTCCCACCAGAACGACAAAAATCACAAACACCATCCAAAAAAGCAGCCAAGCTTGTTTGATGTTGTTGGCGAATATACCGTAGGTGTAAATTAAGGCTGCTGGGATAGAAATCATGGCGATCATTTCTATCAAGTTAGAAGCGCCATTGGGATTTTCAAAAGGATGTGCTGAGTTTACGCCAAAAAAGCCACCGCCATTCTCGCCCAAAAGTTTGATCATTTCAAAGGATGCCACCGGGCCTCTGGCAAGATATTGTGTCCCGCCTTCTAAGGTTCTCACATCCATAGTCTTCGCTAATGTTTGTGGTACACCTGTTAGAAGCAAAGCGATCGCTCCAATAATCGAAATCGGTAGCAATATGCGCGTAATTGCACGGACAAGATCGACATAAAAGTTTCCCAGTTTTCTACCCGTCAGCCCGCGAATAAAGGCAATTCCCACAGATAAACCGGTGGCTGCGGAGGTAAACATCAAAAAGCCTAAAGCCGCTACCTGGCTAAAATAGCTTAAGGTTGTCTCACCAGCATAGTGCTGCTGGTCGGTATTCGTTACAAAGGAAATGGTTGTATGCAGTAATACATCCCAACTGGGCGCACCAAAACCGTTAGGATTCCAGGGCAACAGCCTCTGAAAATATAACAGTAAATACACTGAAATACCCATAATCAGGTTGCTGTACAGCACAGCCCGAATATACTGCGAACCAGTCATATCATCTTTTCTGCGAACACCCGCTAGTACGAACATACTTCGCTCTATGGGGTTCATTAAAAAATCCAGTAGTGTTCTTTCTCCCAAGAAGACATGGGCGATGTATCTACCAAGTAGCGGAGTAATTGCTATGACAATACACAGCATTAAGCCAATTTGCAAAAAACCTTGTCCCATATATTTCGCGCCGGGTAAAATTTAAGTTCTAGCAAGCCAATTATTAGAAATAACAGATTAACTGTTGAAGTATTTGATTTGGAGGAATTTAGTGATATCTCATATCACCGCCATTTTTTAATCTGGATTTACTATTTTCAGTTATTGCTATTTTCCAGATACTTGTTTAAATTATTGTTAAAAATATTTAATCTTTACTTTTAATTCATCTATTTCGCTAGTTAGTATTATTTGTTTATACAATACATTTTGGAAGTTTGCTACGTTCAAAGAATATAAATATTTAAGAGGATTTTATTAAATAAATGACGGTATGGGAAGGTTGTGTTAGATACTCTGTCCCTTGTCGACAACTACCCAGTCCCCAATCCTCAGCCCCCAGTCCCCTTTTTTGCATCTGGACAATCTTAATTTTCGGGTTAATGCTCAAGTGAATATTTGCAGATATAGATTGCAGATAAATCATAATCGCTGAATTAAATAGTTGTAAAGATTGTAGGATAAAGATTTTTTAGTAAATCAGAAATGACGATATTAAGTCGATTAGTGGCTATGAAAGAAGCTATAAATGGGCGTGGGGAGACTTATGGGCTAATAGCGATCGCCTTTGTGATCGTCATAGGCTTAGAATATTTGACACCACCTGAGTACGTATTTGGCTACCTCTACACAGGGACAATTTTGTTAGCAGATTCTCGATTGAATCGGAAAGCAGTATTGGGGATCACTCTTGCCGCTACAGGATTAACATTATTGAATTTGTTTGTCCCCGGAGGAGAAGTGATTAATGCCTCAACGTTGGCAAATCGGCTGATTGCAGTATTGGCGTTGATGGTAACAGGTTGGTTAAGTGACCGCAACCACCGCAATGAAGAAGCGATCGCTTATACACAAGCACAATTACGCTCTCAAGAACAATTAGCTATTATGCGTGAAGATTTTGTTTCTACCCTAACGCATGATTTGAAAACACCTTTATTAGGAGCGATTGAAACGCTGAAATATTTTCAAAATGAGCAATTTGGTGAAATTACGCCAATGCAAGCAAAAGTCCTCCAAACTATGGCTCGTAGTCATCGGAGTACACTGCAATTAGTCCAAACTCTTTTAGATGTATACCGCAATGATGCCGAAGGGCTGAAACTACAGATATCACCTGTTAACTTGGCAACTGTGGCAGAGGAGGTAATCGCTACCCTGACTGAACTAGCGAGAACACGTCAGGTTTATATTTCACTGCACTATGGCGAATCAGATTTTCGGAGCTTTCTCTGGGTAAATGGCGATCCTTTGCAACTGGGGCGAGTCTTCACCAATCTCCTGAGTAATGGCATTAACCATACCCCTCGTGGCGGTAAAGTGGAAGTGGTACTTGAAGGTTATTCTAGCGATCAAGTGGTAAAAATACTCGATACTGGTTCTGGCTTTACAGAAGAAGAGTTACCCCACTTATTTGAGAGATTTTATCAAGGACATAGCGATCGCCACGTCTCAGGATCGGGACTAGGGCTTTATTTAACCAGGCAAATTATCGCTGCTCATGGGGGTACAATTTGGGCAGAGAATCGCTCACCACGGGGAGCAATGTTTGGTTTTCGACTCCCAGCTTGTCCACCACCGGGAGTAGGGGAGCAGGGGAGGCAGGGGATATTGACCAATGACCAATGACCAATGACTAATGACAAATGACCAATGACCAATGACCAATGACCAATGACCAATAACAAATGACAAAAATCTTACTAGTTGAAGACGATGAGTTGTTTCGGCTTGGTCTGCGGATGCGTTTGCAGCAAGAAACTACTTTGGAGATTGTTGCAGAAGCAGAAGATGGGGAACAAGCTGTAGAATTGGCAAATCGCTATCCCCTGGATTTGGTTTTGCTAGATATAGGTTTACCGGGCATTGGTGGGATTGAAGCTTGCCGCCAAATCAAGCAGAAGCACCCAAATTTACCAATTCTGGTTTTAACATCTCGTTCTGAGAAACCTCTGATTTCACGCTTAATTGCGGCTGGGGCCCAAGGTTACTGTCTGAAAGGTATTCCTGCTGAGTCTCTGATCTTGGCAGTGCGATCGGTTGCAGCTGGCGCTTCATGGTGGGATCAAACGGCAACAACAGAGATTAGAGCAGCTTTTGAGGGCAATTCTACTGCGGCGCTGCCTGCAAAAACTGAGGGAAACCTAGAAAATCCCCTAACGAAGCGCGAGCAAGAAATTTTGGCACTGGTAGCAGCTGGCAAAAGCAATCAAGAAATTGCTGATATTCTCTACATTGCCCCTGGTACAGTGCGGGTTCATGTTCATGCTATTTTGCAGAAACTAGAAGTACGCGATCGCACTCAAGCCGCAGTCTTAGCGATCCAAAAAGGATTGGTAGCACCAGAATTGTTAATTCATTAGATTAAAATTCAATCTTAAATACTTTTGTAGTAAAAACTTTAGTCCTCAAATATTCAAGCACTGAAGTGCTTACTACAAACCTATCAATGGACTATTTTAGATAAACCAGATTTCTCAATCTTTTAGCCCAAGAAAATCACATAATATTTAATGGGTCTACATCAATAGTTAGGCTAACAGACGAAGGACAAAGCGATCGCACTTCTTCCCAATCTGGCAATTGTGGCAATGCATCGGGAGCAAATTTAATCAATATCTGCCAGCGATAACGATTTGCTACGCGTAAAATACTTGCTGGTGCTGGCCCTAATATCTCGAATTCTTCTTCTGTACTCAAGGCTGTGGCAATGATTTGTGCTGTATTTTGCACTTGAATGGGATCGAGACTACTTAAGCGCAACAAAATTAACCGCCCATAAGGGGGATAATTGAGGGCTTGGCGTTGTTCTAACTCAGCTTGGGAGAAAGAGTGATAATCGTGCGATCGCACTGCCGCAATTACCTGATGTTCTGTAGTGTAAGTTTGTACAATCACCCTCCCTGGATCGTTACCTCTACCAGCACGTCCAGCGACTTGAGTCAAGGTTTGAAATGCCCGCTCACTGGCGCGATAATCTGATAAATTTAGCAATCCATCGGCGGCGACAACGCCCACAAGTGTCACTTGTGGTAAATCCAAACCTTTGGTGAGCATTTGCGTACCAACTAATAAATCCGCTTCGCCGTTGGCAAACTGGGTGAGTAAAGTCCGGTGTGAACCTTTGTTACGGGTGGTATCGCTATCAAAACGAATCAAGCGTAACTCTGGGAACTGTCGCGCTAATTCCTGCGTTACTCGCTGAGTCCCGCTACCGAAAAATTTCAGGTAAGGGGAACTACAATCGGGGCAGTATTTGGGATGCGATCGCGCATAATTACAATAATGACAGCGCAATAATTCCGGTGCTTTTTCTTCGGTGTGGTGGTACGCCAGTGACACATCACAATGCGGACATTCCAACACATACCCACAACTGCGGCATGAGACAAAAGTACTGTGTCCCCGACGATGGATAAATAAAATTCCCTGTTGTTTTCTCTCTTGCAACTGTTGCAAAGCTTCTTGCAGCGATCTACTAAATATAGAACGATTTCCCTGCTGCAACTCTTGCCGCATATCGACTATTTCCACAGGCGGTAAAGGGCGAGAATTGATGCGTTCGGGCAAACTTAAATAATGAGTGCTGAGTGATGAGTGAGGAGTGAGGAGTGAGGAGTGAGGAGTGAGGAGTGAGGAGTGAGGAGTTACGAATTCTCCCCCTGCTCCCCTGCTCCCCTGCCTCCCCACGCTTACCCAAGTTTCCAAGGAAGGGGTGGCGGAACCTAACAATAAGGGGCAATTTTCTAGTTCGGCTCGCCATTGGGCGACAGTGCGGGCATGGTAAGTAGGTATGGGTGAGTCTTGTTTAAAGCTGCTGTCGTGTTCTTCATCTAAAATAATTAAACCCAAGTTGGGCAAAGGCGCGAAAACGGCGCTGCGCGTACCAATGACAACTTGAGGTTCTCCTGTGAGCATTTGCCGCCAAGTGTCGTAACGTTCACCGTCGGAGAGGGCGCTGTGATAAACGCTGACTTTATTGCCGAAACGGGCACGAAAACGATCGGTTAGCTGGGGTGTCAGTCCAATTTCGGGGACTAGAACGAGGGCAGATTTGCCTTGGTTGAGAAGAGGTGCGATCGCTTGCAAATATACTTCGGTTTTTCCTGAACCCGTCACCCCATGCAATAAAACTTCAGCAAATCCATCTAATGTCTGGATTGTTTCCAAAGCGCTAGCTTGGGCAGCAGTTAAAGATTTAGCCCCATCACCTGCTAATGCTGGGCCCTGTTCGGTTCGCAATACTTCCCGTTCTTCAATAACGATATAACCCTTTTGTGTCAGCGTTTTGAGAATAGAAGAACTAGCATTGCAAATTTGCAGTAATTCATTTTGCCACAACTCCCCATTATGCCGCCGTAGCACTTCCAAAATCTCTCGCTGGCGGGTAGTTAAGTCGCTATCAATTATACCTGTCAGCGTGACTGCTTTTTGTAGCTTTGGTCGAGTCAGCCGTGGCGGTTCTAAATAGCTTTCTACTAAACCGAATCGCAGCAACTCCCGAATTCCCCGATAGGCAGATTTGACTTTTTGTTGAAGGTAGGCGAAACTATAATCCCCCGCAGGCTGCACTTGCAAAAGTTGCCAAACTTGCCGCGCAGTAGGAGTCAAGAAAGCTAAAGGATCGGAAGGTGCTAGCAAATAACTACTTCCCCCTGCTCCCTGGTCACTGAGCGTAGCCGTTCGCGCAGCGTCTCGTAGAGAAGTGTGCCCCTTGCCCCCTCCTCCCCCTCCTCTAACAAGGCGGATACGGCGCTGCGATCGCCCCAGCAACCCTGGTGGTAGAGCAACCCGGATTACTTGAATCAGAGGCGTATAGTAATATGCAGCAACTCGATTGAGTAATTCCCAATAAGCACTTGGGAAAAATCCAACGCTGACTATATCTTCTACTTCTCGGATTTTTTCTGGTGCTAAATCAACATTTGGTTGTGCCAGTAACCGAATTGCGATCGCTCCTAATTGTTGTGCCCCAAATGGCACGCTCAAAATATCCCCTGGTTTTATTTCTAACTGGGCTGGCAATCGATAAGTAAATAATCCTGTACTTCCTGGACAGTCTACCAGTACTTCAACCCACCTATTAATAGTTGTACCTGATTGGTACGATTCACTAGGTTCAGCCACCACTAAAGGAGATAATTTTATGTCATTAATATACATAGTTGCTGACTTTATAGTTAAATATTTTCCTCACATAGCTGGTCAAAATTAACCTAGCTAACTAAACTCTAATTTTTTGCTTTCTTAAATTTAAATAGTATTTTTCAATACTGTTATCCTTCATAATACTTGATAAGTTTCCTCTTATGTAATCTACTAGACAAATTCGTATCAACTATACGTGCAATAAATATTTGGTACCCACTATATCAATAAAAGCATGTCCGCACTTTCTGCAACAGTTACTCTATCTACTAAATAGGGAGTAGCCTTTTTCCGCCTATCGATAGATATTCAACCCTTTCTGTATATGAGATGCTTTTATACAAATAAGATCATCCCAAAATTAAGCTGCCATTATTGTAATTTGTATCATTTGGGTAACTTGAAATTGGGAAGGCATAACCCCATCACCAGGTTTTAAATTTATCCAGTGACTTCCAAATACCTAAACAGGAAAATATATATTTAGAAAAATATATGAAAGTTTAAGAAAATTGGATGGTTAGCTGAGATTTTTATGTTTGTTCAGGTTGAGAAAGTTTGAGGGGGTTTGACATATTTGGTAATTAAGAAAAAAATGAAGAATATAATCTGTTAGAAGCCTGAGAAGAACGTTTTGTTGGGTGCTAAGGTCAGTTACGTTATGGGTTGTATCTAACTGTAACCCGTAGGTTGTAAGTAGATATAGATTTTTATTCTTGAATAGAAATTAGTAGAAGCTTCTCTTCCGACATATAAAGGGGTGCATTCGTACATTAGGGAAAACTACCAAGCCTCAAACGAGTAGCTGTAACTAAATTATGTACCAAACAAAACAACAATCCCTAAAGGAAACTATGAACATTGTTGAATTGGGAAAAATGGAAATACTGGAGAATGCTGCTGATATTGAAGAACCATCACTCGATAGTTTAGATGCAGTGGCAGATGAAGAGCCTCCAATTGTAGTAGAAAATCTGGAATCAGATGAACGCGATGGAGATGACATGGCGGCGGCCCGCCCTTCGGGATACAATAAAACCGAGCATGACGATGCTGTCGGCGCGTTTTTTAAAGAGATGGCGCGTTATCCGCTTTTAAAAGCTGATGAAGAAGTAGAGTTAGCGCGGCGAGTTAGATTTCTAGAGGAAATTAGGGAATTACAAGCTGCTTTAAACTTAAAACTAGGACAGGAACCTACCAAACTAGAAGTAGCTTCCGAGCTAGAAATGACCGAAAAGCAACTAGAAAGTCGCTTGTATCAAGGTAGAGTAGCGAAACGCAAAATGATTCGCTCCAACTTGAGGTTAGTAGTTTCTATTGCTAAACGATATCTAAATCGGGGAGTGCCTTTTCTGGATTTAATTCAGGAAGGAGCAATGGGTTTAAATCGCGCTACAGAAAAGTTTGATCCAGATAAGGGATATAAGTTTTCTACTTATGCCTATTGGTGGATTAGACAAGCGATTACCAGGGCTATAGCTAACGATGCGCGGACAATCAGGCTACCTATTCATATTGTTGAAAAGCTTAACAAACTCAAAAAAGCTCAACGGGAACTAAAGCAAAAACTCTGTCGGAATCCTACCGAAGGTGAAATGGCAGAAGCTTTGGAAATTAGCGTACAACAACTACGCCAACTACAACAGCTACGCCGTCAAGCACTTTCTCTCAACCACCGTGTCGGTAAAGAAGAAGACACGGAATTGATGGATTTGCTAGAAGATGAAGATAACCTGTCTCCAGAAGCAAAAATGAATGAAAACATGATGCGTCAGGAGATTTGGGAAGTACTAGGTGATGTGTTAACTCCACGAGAAAAAGATGTGATTTCTCTGCGTTATGGTTTGACCACCAGCGAACCCTGTACGTTAGAAGAAGTTGGCAATATGTTCAATCTTTCCCGTGAGCGAGTGCGCCAAATTCAAAGCAAAGCGATGCGAAAATTGCGCCGTCCCCACATAGCTAAACGCTTAAAAGGTTGGTTAATTTAGTTACATTTACGGAGATAGAGACGCAATACCTGATCATCACTTCGTTCCCATTCAAAATTCAAAAATAGATATTTAATTTTGAATTTTGAATTTTGAATTACCCGCATGGTTTGACTTAATTAGCTCCAATAATGAATTTAGGGGCTGGTATATTTATATTTCTTGAGCTTCGACTACCGCAACTCTCAAAAAACGGTCATTCTGTACCTTTTTCGGCTTTTGTTTAGTCATTTTAAAAAAAAATTGCACAGTTACCTATAGACTATGGACTATGAACTGTAGACTATAGACAAATGACTTCGTGTAGCAATTTGATTTTGCGTTTTGCTGAACCAACTGATTACAGCGTACTTTTTCAATTAATTCAGGGACTTGCTGAGTATGAAAAATTATCTCATGCTGTCACTGGCGATGCTCTGGCACTTAAGGAGCATTTATTTGGTTCGCACAGATATATAGAAGCGATTTTAGCAGAAACTGCTGGTCAAGCTGTTGCTTTTGCCCTATTTTTTCATAATTATTCAACATTTTTGACCAAGCCCGGAATTTATCTGGAAGACTTATTTGTTTTACCAGAGTATCGTAGGCAAGGTATTGGTAAAGCTCTTATTTCTAAAGTAGCCCAGATAGCTATAGAACGTGACTGTGGACGGTTAGAGTGGAGTGTGTTGGATTGGAATGAACCAGCTAAAGCATTCTACCGTAGTATAGGAGCATCTATATTAGATGATTGGCGAATTTGCCGTGTCACAGAAGACGCGCTTACGCAGTTAGGGGCTGTCAATTGAAGAAAAATTCAGCTATTCTGAATTCAGTAGTCACAAGAGGTTGTTGGAAAAGTGTTTTTCTCTAAACTTTAAGCACTTTTAGATCCTCACTAACCCTCTTTAAAAAGGCTATTAATTAACCAGATATTGCTTAACATTTGCGAACCTGATCATTTATTGATGACAAAAGCTAGCAGTAAAAATACAGGGTTGGGATTAGCGTAGACACAGAGCGGCTTGTCGTCTAGACATCGCTCATAAAATGATTGTGGAAAAACATGGTTGTCAAATTAGCGTCGAGTCCGAACTTGGCAAAGGCACAAAATTTGACAATTCATGTAGTACCGCCTAATTAGCTTTAGGACTTACACAAAACTTAACCAGGTAGGGGTACTCACGCAGGGTATTGCCCTTACCTGTAAATCCTGGTTTTGGTTATTGTTTGCGTAAGCCGTAAGCTTAATCAAGAAACCTCTTTTAACTCTTTAGCTTTTACACTTTTCCTGCCACAACCAAGTCTTTCTTCAAAAGTTCCACTGCTGCTTGATATTGCAGATCCGCTTCAGTACCAATCTGTTCGCGGTTAATTGGATCTTGGGAAATCACTTTATCTGGCTTAATACCTAGTTTGTTAATATCCCGGTGTTGAGGAGTTTCATACTTAGCAATTGTGACTGCCAATCCCGAACCATCTGATAATTCAAATAAAGATTGAATTAAACCCTTACCAAAAGTGGTTTCGCCTACCAACTGGGCACGACCGTTATCTTGGAGTGCGCCAGCCAGAATTTCGCTAGCACTGGCAGTTCCTTGATTCACCAAAATTACCAGAGGATCGTTCGTCAGGGCTGGCCCAAAGGCTTCGAAACTACCCTGAATGCCTTGTCTATTCACAGTGTAGACAATAGTACCAGAATCTAACCACTGACGGGCAATTTCAATTCCTGATTGCAATAATCCCCCAGGATTATTTCGTAAATCTAGAATGTAGGCAGCAGCGCCTTTTTTTTCTAGACTAGAAATAGCGTGTGCCAATTCCGTTGAGGCGTTGGCATTGAATTGAGTGAGACGTAGGTAACCAATAGATGTACCTTCAGTGGAAACACGCAATTCTGAAACCACAGGGTTAAGAGCAATGCGATCGCGCGTTAATCTAATTTCCGTTTCTGGCTCTCCATCCCGTTCGATGAGGAGAGTAACAAGGCTGCCACTTGGCCCGCGCATTTTAGTTGCAGCTTCATCTAGGGTAAGATTTTTTGTGGGCACGCCTTCAATTTTAAGAATGCGATCGCGTGGTCTAATCCCCGCTTTATCTGCTGGTGAACCTGCTATAGGAGCCACTACTTCCAACTTCCCAGTCTCAGGATTCAGGACAATTTGCAATCCTACCCCAGTCAGTTCCCCAGAAGTATTGACCTTTAAGCTGCGGTACTGTTCCGGGTCTAAAAAGCGGGTAAAAGGGTCATCAAGGCTCTTGAGCATCTTCCCAATTGCCGCATAACTGGCATTTGCGTCTGTAAGCGGCTTCTCTAGAACTTTTTGCCGCACAGCCGCCCAATTCTGATGATTAAAAGTCTCATCTAGATAAGTGCGATTAACAATTCGCCATACTTCGGAAACCAGCTTTTGTTCCCCCGTTAAAGCCACCGCAGGCTGGGTAAGCGTACCAAACGCCAACCAAAACGCCATTAACAACGAAAATCCAACCCGAAAGACTTGTTTGTTCATGAACCCCATTATCAATTCCACCTCAACCCAAATTGCCTAGAAATGCTCAGTTGTCCTGTTGTTGATGAAATCTATCTCTCGATTATGTTACTTTTTTTATAGAAGTGGTGCATTTCTCTCATCAAGTTGTTCAGTCAACTGATGCGTTGTATCCACTCACGAAAGGATAAAATCTACTTTGTGTCCACCATTTTCTGTGCAGGGGCGTAAAGAGATCGCAATATATTCCTTCTTTACAGAGTGTAAAGTTTCTGAAGACTCTTAGCACGCTGAAAGCTGACAAGCAAACGAAATAAACTCGTCTTTACCAAAATCCCAAAATTGCTAATTGGGAGAGAAGTCATAAGAGGCGGCTTATGAGAAGTCCATAGACAATTCTGTTGTTACCCTAGCCTGCGGCAACCCCTTGGGCGAACCCGCAGGATGCCGAGGCTTGGAACCATCAGAATTTTAGTCGCCGATTTAAAGCTTCGGGATTTATCAACCGCAACCGACTTTTAGGAACTTGAGATTGTATGGCCAACGTTTACGACTGGTTTGAGGAACGCCTGGAGATTCAGGCACTCGCTGAAGACGTTACTAGTAAGTACGTCCCTCCCCACGTCAACATCTTCTACTGCTTGGGTGGTATTACCCTGGTTTGCTTTCTCATCCAGTTTGCCACTGGATTTGCCATGACGTTCTACTACAGGCCAACAGTCACTGAAGCGTTCTCCTCAGTGGAGTACATCATGAATGAAGTAAACTTCGGTTGGCTAATTCGCTCCATCCATCGCTGGTCTGCCAGCATGATGGTGTTAATGATGATTTTGCACGTCTTCCGGGTTTATCTCACAGGTGGTTTTAAAAAGCCCCGCGAACTAACTTGGGTCAGCGGTGTCATCCTAGCTGTAATTACAGTTTCCTTTGGAGTTACCGGCTATTCCCTACCTTGGGATCAAGTTGGCTACTGGGCTGTAAAAATCGTTAGTGGCGTACCAGAAGCAATTCCCGTAGTTGGCGTTCTGATCTCCGACCTGCTGCGCGGCGGTTCAAGTGTTGGTCAAGCAACACTAACTCGTTACTACAGCGCACACACCTTTGTGCTGCCTTGGTTGATTGCAGTCTTCATGCTGTTTCACTTCTTGATGATCCGCAAGCAAGGCATTTCCGGGCCTTTGTAATCTCAATTATTAGCGAAAGGCAAGATTTGTCAGTTTTCAGGTGAAGTTGTTTGTTTTAAACTTATGAAACACAATAAATTTAATTGCACATAAGTTCCCAAAAATAAACACTTCATCTGAAGCCCAAAGCTGTAAATTCCTTCCAGGTGGATAAACGTAGACAAACAAAACGCTGCTTTCTGCCTGCTAGGTTTGCCTAGTAGCTGATAGCCTTCACAAATGCTTTAATTTAACTTAAGCAGGAGAGCACATTTCAAAATGGCAACACAAAAAAAACCTGACCTGAGCGATCCTCAGTTAAGAGCCAAACTCGCCAAAGGCATGGGTCACAATTACTATGGTGAACCCGCTTGGCCTAATGACTTACTTTATGTCTTTCCAATCGTGATCATGGGTTCCTTCGCTGCAATTGTGGCTCTAGCTGTGCTAGATCCTGCAATGACCGGTGAACCAGCAAATCCTTTTGCCACACCATTGGAAATTTTACCAGAGTGGTACTTGTATCCAGTCTTCCAAATTTTGCGATCGCTTCCTAACAAACTTTTAGGAGTGTTAGCAATGGGTTCTGTACCAGTTGGGCTAATTCTCGTTCCTTTTATTGAGAACGTCAACAAGTTCCAAAACCCCTTCCGTCGTCCAGTTGCAACCACAGTCTTCCTCGTTGGCACTCTTGTCACCGTGTGGCTGGGTATTGGTGCTGCCTTGCCATTGGATAAATCTTTGACCTTGGGACTATTCTAAATTAGTCACTACAAAGTGCTTTGACGCCTGTGAGTTTCAAGAGCATATTACAGATATGTTTTTGGAAGAAATCTACAGGCGTCAATTTTAATAGTTCAGATTGCATTCGGGATCTGAGTTTTGGATTGAAAAGCTATCCCAAAATCTAAAATCACCAAAATTCATCAAATATAAACATTTTTCACTTAATTAACGTAAGTTGCTAGTTACAACGCTATAAATGCCAAAATCGTTCATGTTTTGTATTTTGGTAGATAAAATATCTCAATTTAGATTTTTCTACATCAGAACAATTTGGCGAATCATGCAAAATTTAATAACTAGCAACTTGGGTTTATTTATATTTAAGTCACAGTTAATGTTTACCATAGTGCAGCAAGACCATCTGAAGGTTAAGAGCGAACTCAGCCTCCTAAACCAGGTGCAAGAATGGTTCGAGCAATTTTGTCTGCAACATCTGTCTCAACTTGGCTGGTCAAAAACTCAACTAGATCGCCTCAATTTAGCATTAGCAGAAGGTTTTACCAACGCTGTTCGTCACGCTCATCATGCTTTACCCCCAGAAACAACCATTGAAATTAACGTTGATCTGTGGATCGATCGCCTAGAGATTAGAATTTGGGATTATGGAAAACCTTTTAATCCTGATGCGATCGCAGAGCCAGCCCCAGGTACTCTACAAGTAGGCGGGTATGGATGGTTCCTCCTCCGGCGGTTGGCAGACCGTGTTGTATACGAACGTGGTGCAGATGGTAGAAATTGCCTTCTCATCGTCAAATACTCTGTAGAAGCACAATAAGAAAAGCGAAGTTAAACCACTTACTTCAAAACAGAAGTATGAACGGAAAAACTCTTTGCTACAAAATGTAGTTATTTGATTGATAAAGTATATTCCTTTTTCAATATGATTTGAATTGGAATAATGTATTTTTTGCGTAAAATTGCTTAGTTATTATGATTTTTTTGTAAAATCTCAAAAATATTTTTGTATAAAAAGAATTAGTGAATACAGTAAAGATAGCATTCGAGTTATATTAGCTCCCTTGTTAAGATTTGTCAGCAGTGTTGAGAGTCGGAATGTTTTTTCTCCCACAACTGCTATTTAGTCCTTAATAGAGATAGAGATAATAGGGGACAGATTATGACTAAAACAGCCCTCATTACAGGAATAACTGGTCAAGATGGCTATTATCTCAGCCATTTGCTCCTCAACCGTGGCTATCGAGTTGTAGGATTAGTACCTCCCCATCGACAACCTAATTTGACAAAGCTGGGAACACTGGCGAATCAGGTAGAAATTTTTACGGTTGACTTGAGGGATAGTGGGGCGCTGTTGACCGCAGTTGAGCAACTACGTCCCCAAGAAATTTACAATTTGGCGGCTCCCAGTTTTGTACCCGACTCTTGGAACGACCCATTAGGAACCCTAGATTTGATCACTGGTACAGCTACCAGACTTTTGGAAGCAGTACGACAGGTTGGTTTGTCTACCAGATTTTATCAAGCCAGCAGTTCGGAAATGTTTGGCGATGTATTTAGTTCGCCTCAAGATGAAGAAACGCCTTTTCGTCCCAAAAATCCCTATGCTGCGGCCAAGATGCACGCCCACTGGACGATGGTGCATCACAGACAGCGCTATGGCCTATTTGCCTGTAGTGGAATTTTATATAACCATGAGTCTCCTCTCCGCGCACCTCAGTTTGTAACCCGAAAAGTTTCTTTGGCAGCCGCATCGATTAAATTGGGTTTAACTGACACCTTAGAAATGGGTAATTTAGATGCGAAACGCGATTGGGGCTTTGCGGGAGATTACGTAGAAGCTATGTGGCTCATGTTGCAAGTCAATGAACCAGAAGAATATGTGATTGGCACTGGAAAACTGCACAGTGTTAGAGATTTAGTTGCCACAGCTTTTGAGTCTGTCGGATTGGATTGGACGCGCTATATAGTTTTAAATACCAGTTTATTGAGACAAGATGAGCATTTTCAACTAGTAGCTGACCCTAGTAAAGCTAAAAGAAATCTTGGCTGGGAACCCCAAGTAAGCTTTGAGGAACTTTTAGAAAAAATGGTAAAAACAGATTTAGAGCGGTTACAAAGCGGTGCGATTGCGCCCTTAACCCAAGTGTAAATAACCTAATATGCATATCACTAAAGTGACACAAAACCTAAAGGTAGGTGATAAAGTTAACCAAAAAACTAACCATGTCTTCGTGTTTTTAGAAATTTTTGCCCACGAAGGTGGTATTCAATCATATATAAAAGATATTTTTCGCGCCTATCTGGGATTAAGTCAAGCTTACAAGGCGGAAGTATTTTTGCTGCGAGATAGCCCTGATAGTTTAAATCTGTTTGAAGACGAGAACTTAAAATTTCATTACTTTAAAAATCAGTCCCCTCATTTAGGGAGACTGCAAATGACAGCAGCTTTACTCAAGTGTCTATTGCAAAACCGTCCGCAGCAAGTTTTCTGCGGTCATATTAACTTAGCAGTATTAATCCAAACTCTTTGCCAGCCCTTGGGGATTCCTTACACCGTGCTAACTTATGGCAAAGAAGTCTGGGAACCTCTAAAAAATCAAGAACGTCGCGCCCTGACATCAGCAGATAAAATTTGGACAATTAGCCGTTACAGCCGCGATCGCGCTTGTCTTGCCAATGGTTTAAACCCCAAAATGGTAGAGATGATGCCTTGTGCAATTGATGGAGATAAATTTACTCCTGGTTCCAAGCAGCCAGAATTCGTTCAAAAATATGGTTTAACTGGTTCTAAGGTGTTAATGACAGTAGCACGCTTATGGTCAGGGGATATTTACAAGGGTGTAGATGTCACAATTCGGGCATTACCACAAATTGCTCAGGTTTTCCCAGAAGTGAAATATTTAGTAATTGGTCGCGGTGATGACCAACCGCGATTGGCGCAGCTTGCAAAAGATTTGGGTGTGAGCAATCGCGTCGTCTTTGCGGGTTTTGTTGCTACAGAAGAATTAATGGAACATTACCGCCTTGCTGATGCCTATATCATGCCTTCGCAAGAAGGCTTTGGCATTGTTTATCTAGAAGCAATGGCTTGTGGAGTACCAGTCTTATCCGGTGATGACGATGGCTCGGCTGACCCCTTGCAGGATGGTAAACTGGGATGGCGAGTACCACACCGGAATGCTGATGCTGTAGCAGCAGCTTGTATAGAAATGCTTCAAGGGGATGACCAACGATGTGATGGACAGTGGCTACGAGAACAAGCGATCGCTCTGTTTGGCATAGATGCCTTCCAACAGCACTTGCAAAAAATGCTCCTATCCTCAGTCATTAAGTCAAAATGACAAATGACCAATGACCAATGACCAATGACTAAAATCGCTATCCTAGAAGGAGAGCAGGACGACATTTAAAAATGAGCTTTAAGTCATTTCAATTGAATCTTTTAAATCTCCGGCCTTGGCTCACTCTGCTAGCAGTTGTTTGGTTGCTGGCATCACTGGGCCTAGGTTGGTTGGTTAATTCGTTGCTAATTATTGTCGGGTTGCTGTTTTTAGCACCCATTGTGGCTTTTTTTGGCTTTCGTTGGTGGCTGCAACGCAACTTGGTTGCTGACCAGTGTCCCGTCTGTAGATATGAATTTACGGGTTTAAACAACAGTCAGTTACAGTGTCCCAACTGTGGTGAGTCGCTGTTAGTACAAAATAGTCATTTTCAGCGCTTCACACCAGAAGGCACAATTGATGTCACTGCTGTTGAAGTTCCAGCCAAATCACTTGAAGATTAGTCATTGGTCATTAGTCATTGGTTATTAGTAAAAGACAAATGACTAATGACTATTTGTTTTTTTGCGAGATTGAGAGGGTGTAGTTAAACTGCTGCTGGGATAGTTCGCCCACATGCACCGTGTATCTTCCTGCTTGCCAGTAACCAGGAAGCTCTGCCTTGCCTCCAGAGGAACTATCTGCCATTACACAAAAACGTCCCCCTGGCCCGTCGATCAACAGCGTTGGCTTCCCTTGACTTTCTACCGTTAATCGTAAATAAGGTAGTGACTCTGTAACCTGAATAACTTGGCTAGGTTCAGTAGTAATATTGCCACAATTGCTTTTGACAGTTCCCCCAGACTTTCCGTTCAAAACCAGTGGATCTGGCTGGAAAGTCCGATTTATTTGGACATTTGGTGTCTGTGCCAAATTAGCCTCAGTAAAAACCAAGCTCATCACCAAAGATATGGGAAGAATTGCAAGTAGCCGAAGCGTTTTCATTTTAATTAATGCTCCAGATTTTTTAGAGCAATTATTGTTATACAGTGTAATTTAATTGACGATATCAATTTATCTTGGTTCCAAAAGCTGCCGTATAACCTAATACCATTAAATTAAAAATTGTTTGTGAAGATGGGATGTAGAGCTGTCGCTAAGTAAAGGCTTTACATTTATCCTGCAAATTTACTCATATATGATGATGGCTGGCGATCGCTTCTCTACTAAAATATTTAACCACCAGTAGAATAGGCATCTGTTTAAAAAGCCTTATTTTTTACATTTTAGAAACGTAAAATTACTGTAAAAATTAGATAAATTACCAGACAATAACAAAAAAACATAATTTTTACCTGTCAGAAGGGTATTACACACACAGACATTAGCTAAAATCACTAAGACAACCACCAAAAATAGAATTTAGTTGGTCTGTTGTCGAATAAATATGCTAAATGAGGTAGAAAAAGATTTATGAATCCTCAACCAGAAGAAGACTTACAGCGCCGCCTCGATAAGTTAGAGGCAGAGATTAATTCCGCACCTGGGGTTGTTTATCAACCACAAGGACAAAAACAGATGCCTCAGTCTGTTTTTGCTAACTTGAGCTTGCAACTGGAGCGATTTAAGATTTGGTTCAACGGCTTATCTGGGACAAAAAAGCTGGTAGTTTCGGGTGTGACGCTGCTAGTAGGCTTGGCGATGCTGCAAACAGTGTTTAAACTGATTGCATCTGTAATAACTCTGGCACTTTTAGCAGCGTTAGTGTATGTTGGATACAAATTTTTTGTGTCTAGTAGCTTTCAACGTAAGCAATAAGTTGATATGCAATTACTTGGCAATCTGCCCGGAGTTGTGAGAGTCAGGAGTCATAATACAAAAGGCTCCTGACTCTCATAACTCCTCAATTCTATTTCAATATGCTTTTCTTTTTGCCGATTAGCTTAGTCTATTTTAATTGTGCCGATCGCGGCGTAAAAATAATATCAAAGGGAATTATCTGATGACATCACCAATTGTGAGGAGAAGTAGTAATCAATCTGGTCAGTCAAAAGAACCAGAAAGAGCCAGTTCAATGTTGCTAGCAAGTAGGCGTTTTGCTGCTTGGGCGGCTGAAATCACACTAGTGGTTGCCAGTGGGTTGATTCCCTTCGGCATTGGTGTTTATGCGAATTCTAGAAGCGATCTTAACCGAGTACCTCTTAACCCCGTATTGGTAGTGACGGAAAGAGCGATCGCTAGACCCCTAGCTCTGCCTGTGAGCTATGGTATCCGTAATGTCGCATGGCCGACTAATATTTTGTGGACAATCGCCCTGTTAGCGCCTGTAACTCTCTCATGGTGGCAATTGTACTTACTAGCTAAAACTGGTAGAACAATTCCGAAACGTTGGTTCAAGGTGCGGGTTGTCAACGAGCAAGGGAAGCCTCCCGGATTGGGAGCAGTTGTCATTAGAGAAGGAGTGGGACGTTGGACTGTACCTATTTCCATTGCCTATCTGCTGTGGCGCTACAGCTTTGCTTTTCCGAATTTAGGATTATTCACATTTTTGTCTTTATTAATGATTGTGGGTGAAGGGATCGGCTTACCATCGCGCCGGGGTCGTCGCGCCCTGCACGATCAACTTGCAGGCACTTATACAATAGATGCGACTCGTCCCTTACCATCCTCACTCTTAGCTAATAACAGACAAGCTCAATCTGCCGGTGGTAATGATCAAGCAGAAGGACAAGAGGGAGAAGAATTAACGGTAGATGAAACCAACCATTCATCCAACCTGTGGCGGCGGATACAGCAAAATCCTAACCTGACTTTGTTTGGGGTGGGACTAACGAGTATGACGGCCGTGTTGGCAACTTTAATCGGCACTCAAGTTTATATCCAAATTCAACAATCACAGCGAGCAACTAAACAAATTAATAGCCAACAGTTCCTCGAACTTGTCAAACAATTAACTCCGAACTCTGGGGCGACTAATGAGCAACGCCAAAGTGCAATTCTGGCTATGGGTGGTCTTAACGATCCACAATCCATAAAATTTCTGGCGGATTTATTGGTTAGCGAAACCAACCCCAGCCTCTTGGATACCATTCAACAATCTTTGACAACTGTCGGGCCCCAAGCTATCCCCGAATTAAAAAATAAGAATCAGTTTTTGGTTAGCGAACTGGAGTCTGTGGGCAGTGCTGCAACAAAAGAGCGGGAATTGCGACAAGGGCGGCTACAAAGAAATCAAAGAACAATCAACAAAATTCTCTCTGTATATAGTGGAAAAATGGAAGGCGTTGACCTAAGTAGCACCCAATTAGGTCAAAGCGGTACTCCAGGTAGTTCATTCTTCAACTTGGTACTAGACAACCTTGATTTATCAGGAGTTAAGTTTAAATCTGCAAATCTCAACCAAGCTAGCTTTAAGGGTAGCCGCTTTCGAGGTGTGGGTGAAGATGGGCGTTGGGATACCTACGACGATGTAATAGCTGATTTAAGCCAAGCTCAGTTGCAGCAAGCCAATCTTACTGATGCTAACCTTAGTCGCGTCTTGATGAACCGGATCGATTTGAGCCGCGCCACTCTCAACAGAGCCAACTTATCTAACGCGCGTCTATATGACGCTAAACTCAACAGCACCCAACTAGTAGGAGCCGATCTGCGAAACGCAGTTTTGGAAAGAGCCAGCTTAACTGGGGCTGATTTAGGTGATGCTAAATTGAACGAAGCCAATCTTTACGCTGCCCGTTTAGGTCGTGTCACTGCTATAGGAACGCAATTATCCTTTGCCAACTTAACTAACACTGATTGGCAAGGAGCAGATTTATCAGGAGCCTATTTGGATCGTGCTAATCTCAGCAATGCTAACCTAAGCGCCACTCGTTTAGCTGGTGCTGTTTTGCGTTCTGCTCAGATGGAAAACGTTAACTTACAAAATGCTGACCTAAGTCTTGCAGATTTACGGGGGGCAAATGTGGCAGGAGCAGATTTTAAGGGGGCAATTCTCGCCCCTAGCAAAGAAGATCCAGCAGATCAATTTGTCAAAACCCCGGATTTAGGCTCAGTATCTGCCGTAGTCCAAGGGGTTGATTTTTCTCAAGCCAAAAATTTAGATTCCAAGCAACTAGCATACATTTGTACTCAAGGAGGCATTCATCCTCGTTGCCCGTAGAATGGAAGGGGGCAGAGGGGCAGGGGAGGATGAGAGAAACAAAGGAGACAAGGGAAGAATAATAATGCCCAATGCCCATTGCCCAATGCCCAATAACAAAATGGTGTGAGGAGTCGGTTATGAAGTATGTTCCATATTTGGTTTCAATTTTGGGAGCTAGCTTGGTTTTGAGTCTGGCGACTACTAAAACAGCACAAGCTCAAGTAGCTTATGGCAGTTATGTAGGTATAGGCCCCACTGTTGGTTTTACTGATGGTATCCAATTTGGGGGAGTTATAGCTGGGCGCTACAAGCTTTTGGAAGCACCGCTTTCACTGCGTGCCCAAGTATTAATTGGTAATAATACGGCAGTTGTGCCAACGGTTTCTTACGATTTTCCCCTTAACTGGCAAGCTGATGCGTACCTGGGTGCTGGGTTAGTCTTGGCTGGTGGTGGTGGATCTTCTCCTGTGGGCGACAAAATCAGTTTTGCTTTACAACCAGGAATTGATTATATGATCCCAAATAGCAATACTGTGCTTTTTGGCAACGCCATCATTGCTTTTGATGCCTACCGTGATAGCGGTGGTACAGCTATCTCTGTACAAGGTGGTGTTGGTTTGAGATTTTAATGGGCTAAATAAAACCCTGCTGCGATCGCTATCCCTAAGAAGCGTTAAACTTCATTGCAAATTAAGAAGTTAGTCCAAACAACATGATAATTTTTTGTCATGAAGAGAAATAGCACAGGATTAACACAGGAGAACACAGTGGCAATGGAATCAAATTTATTAACAGATGCGGGCGCAGATGAAGTGAATCAAGATTTCAGTGAATATGTTGCCAACCTGCAACTTCACATGACTCTGCAAGCTCGCAATCTTGTTCCATCCCTGAAACAAACACTGGTAGACAGTCGCCAGCAATTACTCCATCAAACCCAAGCCCACTTTGAAAAGCTAGTTTCTCGACAAGGGCTGTAAATATATACAAATTTTAATCAAAATTCAAATAAAATAAAGGCAGATGTTGTTACGTTAACGCCAATGGTGTTCTCACAAGGTCTGCTTTTCTGCTTTTTTAAGTATTAAATTACTCAAATCACACTTTTGACGCACTAGTAAAGGGCAGAAAGCAGTTAATATTATTGCAGCAGTTCCTTTGAAGAGCAGTTAGTTAAGGCTAAATAGCGGCTCGAATAAAAATGACTTCATTACTTCCCAGAAACCTCAGCGTTGTTATCCGACCAGTCCAATACCGGGATCTGGACGGAATTGAGCGCATAACTCAAGAGTCATTCGCAGCCCTTACTCCCCAGGGAGCAGGTTTTGCCATCAGCCAGATGCTCATGCTGCGTCGCTGGTATGGATTACTCAAGTTTTTGAGTTGGTTTCCTAACCCACTCCAGTATCGCCTCTGTGCTTATGTGGCAGAGCAAGGGCGGATGCTTTTAGGAATGATTCAAGTGTCACCCTTTAACCGAACACGCAGTACTTGGCGCATCGATCAAGTGCTGTTAGAGCGTGGTGTCGATAAACAAGGAATTGGTTCGCAACTTTTGCGTCATTGCTTTGAATCGATTTTGGAAGCTCGCACTTGGCTACTGGAAGTTAACATCAATGACATAGAGGCGCTGGCACTATATCGCCAAAATGGATTCCAGCGTCTGGCAGAAATGACGTATTGGGAAATTGGGCCAGAATTACTGGCTGAATTGGCACAAGCAGAGCCAGATTTGCCCAACCTTTTGCCAGTGAGTAATGCTGATGCCCAGTTGCTATATCAACTAGATACGGCATCTATGCCACCTCTGGTACGTCAGGTTTTTGACAGAAATACCCGCGACTTCAAAACCAGTTTATTCGGCGCTCTGACTGATGCAGTGAAGCAATGGCTGACGAAAACAGAAGTAGTCAGCGGTTATGTATTTGAACCCCAACGCAAAGCTGCGATCGGCTATTTTCAGGTGCAACTTGACCGGAAGGGAGAAGTTCCTCACTCTGCAACGCTGACAGTTCATCCTGCTTACACCTGGCTGTATCCAGAATTGTTATCTCAACTGGCTCGGATTGCCCAAGATTTTCCTCAGCAAGGGTTACAACTAGCCTCCTCTGACTATCAGGCAGAGCGAGAAGAGTATTTGGAAAGAATTGGCGCAAAACGCATAAAACATACATTAGTTATGTCTCGCTCGGTGTGGCACAAGCTACGAGAGTCGAAATTTGTCTCTTTAGAAGGAATTCAGTGGACTGATATGCTGCAAGGTTTACAACCGGCACGTAAACCTATACCAGGTGGAATGTCATGGATACAACCAGGAAAGCTGCCATCGTCAGATAAACCATTGCCAATTAAGTCAGAACCGATTAACTTTTCGGTAAAAAACCCAAACATAGAAGCATTGCCGATTCCTGAATCAGCAGATGCAGAGCAGGAGAATTAGTGATATCCCAGGAGCAGCCAAAACCCTTTATTTCAGCCTTGGGACTAGATTTTGGTCGCAAGCGGATTGGTGTGGCTGGGTGCGATCGCACGGGTTTAATTGCCACTGGGATTACCACAATTGAGCGCACATCTTTTGAGCAGGATGTTGAGCAAATCCGGCAAATAGTTAATGAACGCGAGGTGCAAATCCTAGTTATGGGCTTACCTTATTCAATGGATGGCTCTATAGGATTTCAAGCGCGTCAAGTTCAAAAATTTACTACAAGACTTACTAAAGCCTTGAAACTGCCTGTGGAATATGTGGATGAGCGATTAACTTCATTTCAAGCAGAGCAACTGCTAATTGCTGAAAACCGCTCTCCATCACGCCATAAAGCTTTGATTGACCGCAAGGCAGCTGCTTTGATCTTGCAACAATGGCTGGATATTAAGCGTACTAGTTCCCGCAGTTCAGTTGCGGCTATTGAATATTGATACCTTTTAACATGATATTCTGAAAAACGATTAGCTAGCAGTTGTATCTACGTGTAAAGCTATTTTGTTGACATAAAATATCATTAAATAGTTAAGCGATTTCTCAACTTGCTGGTATTTATTAAATTTTTACATTTCGGCTATGTTTTCTCCTCCATTTCCTGAAGAAAATGATAACGCTCATGCGGGTTCCATCACTTTAACCGATGAAAAAGGGCGATCGCTCGAATGTTATGTAGAGCATTCCCTTGAGGTTGATGGACAAGAATACGTTTTACTTCTTCCTGTAGACTCACCTGTAGAGATTTTTTCTTGGGAAGGCGACGATGAGGAAGAAGAAGCGGTTCTGGTAGAAGACGACAACATCATTGAGCAAATTTTTGCCACTGCCCAAGCTGTACTATCTGAGCAGAATCTGATATTGAAGAACACAGCTTATGCTTTGACGGTTGCAGGTGATTTACCGCCAGTTGAAGAATCAGAACTCTTCACCTTAGAAATTGAAGACGAAGAGGCAGATTTAGATCCAGAGCAATTACAGCTACTTGCTAGCTTCTATGATGAAGATCAGGAGTATGCAATTTATACACCCCTCGATCCCCTGTTATTTTTTGCACGGATAACAAAAACAGGTGAACCGGAATTACTCTCTCCAGAGGAGTTTCGCAAAGTGCAACCCCTGTTAGAGGAACATCTTTTTAATGAAGTAGAATAAAAATAAAAATTCAAAATGTTACATTTTCATTTTGAATTTTTATTTTAATCGAAATCTACTTAAACCTTTTACCATATCCCATTAAATTTGGAAGCAATGAAACATTGATACCAAATTGGGGTAATTTGTGTTGTTTAAGATTCTGAAAAAAGCATTTTGGCAAGGATTTTTAATCCAATAATAAAAAATTACCATGAGGTGCTGAAAATGGCTTATAGCGACTTTACATTAAGTAAATTTAAAAAGTCATTCAGCATCCGCATCGATGAAGAAACTGATTTATGTGCCGACATAGAACCTTTACAGGCAAGTGAGAAACTCAAAAATTCTTTAGAAGAAACTACAGAATTGGCTTTAGCAATTAATACTGAAAAAGCTCGTTCAGAAATGATTATCACTCCGATCTTGTTGGAGGTAAGACGCAGAGCTAATTATCCAATTAGTTTATTTTCTGGAACAGATTTTAATGTAGATGCAGAAAACGGTCTGAATGGCTATTGTGACTTTATCATCAGTCGTTCTAAAGAGCAACTAACAATTAATGTGCCTGTAGTGGTTATTATTGAAGCCAAAAATGAAAATATTAAAGGGGGATTAGGTCAATGTGCGGCCGCAATGTTGGCAGCACAATTGTTTAATCAACAAGAAGGAAATGAAATCAGAAAAATTTACGGCGCAGTAACTACAGGGGATATTTGGAAGTTTTTGAAGTTAGAAGAAAACGATATATTTATTGATTTGAGTAATTATTACATCAAAGAGATAGATAAGATATTAGGGATTTTATCTCAAAATGTTCAGGGAGATATTCCAGAATGCAGTTCGACTAACTAAACTATATTGGGTTATGCTCATTTGTCTGAGCTATTTAAATTTGACTGTTGACTATGGCCTGGAACAACCTTTTGCAACCTGACTTGATTTTAGAAGGTTCAGTGTTGAATCTAACACCAGATATTATTCAAAAATACGGGCTTAAAGGGCTGGTGTTGGATGTAGACGAAACCTTAGTACCTTTTACAGTAGGGATGGCTTCCCCAGAACTACGAGAGTGGGTAGAACAAATTCGTACCTGTACTGCATTGTGTTTGGTAAGTAACAACCTGAGTGAAGCACGAATTGGGGGAATTGCGCGATCACTCAATTTACCTTACTATTTGGGTGCAGCCAAGCCCTCTCGACGCAAAATTAGGGCAGCAGTCAGAACAATGGATCTACCAGTGCATCAAGTCGGGATGGTAGGCGATCGCTTATTTACCGATGTCATAGCAGGTAATCGCCTGGGGATGTTTACCATTCTAGTTGAGCCGATTGTCCATGCAGACGCAGCCCTCCGCTCTCATCCCGTCCGCAATTTTGAAGTTTGGATATCTGAAATCTTAGGAGCCTCTATTACCCCCAAGAAAAGCAAGATTCACAAAACTTAAAAAATCGTCAGGAAAGTAAATCTAAAGAAATGGTTAAGGAATCTTACTGGAAGCCAAAAATCGGGGATCATAAGTATTAATAACATGGGGTCAGCCAAAAAAGACCCTAACTCATACTAAGTAAATATACACCCGTAAAGCGTCAGCCTTCACTATAGAGGGATTGGCGCTTTAAAATTTCTTTAGTCATTTGTCCTTTGTCATTTATCCGTAGTCATTCGTCAGTTACTAATGACCAATGACCAATGACTAATGACTAATGACCAATGACTAATGACTAATGACCAATGACCAATGACTAAAACAATTGTTGTCAAAATCGGTACTTCTAGCCTTACTCAACCAGAAACGGGACAATTAGCACTTTCCACTATTGCTACCTTGGCGGAAACACTTTGCCATTTGAGAAGTCAGGGACACCGGGTAATTTTGGTTTCTTCTGGCGCTGTGGGTGTGGGTTGTGCAAGGTTGGGGTTAACTGAACGTCCTAAAGCGATCGCACTCAAACAAGCTGTAGCAGCAGTTGGACAAGGTAGGTTAATTCGGATATACGATGATTTATTTACTACCTTGCAACAGGCGATCGCTCAAGTATTACTGACACGGAGTGACTTAGTACAGCGTAGCCGCTATCTCAATGCCTACAACACCTTTCAGGAATTACTGGGGCTGGGAGTGATCCCCATAGTCAATGAAAATGATACCGTAGCGATAGACGAACTAAAATTTGGTGATAATGACACTCTTTCGGCATTAGTTGCCAGCTTAGTAGAAGCAGATTGGCTATTTTTGCTCACCGATGTCGATAGGCTATACTCAGCCGATCCCCGTTCCGTGCCAGATGCGCGGCCGATCGCTCTAGTTAGTAGCATTAAAGAATTAGCTGAGTTACAAATAGGTTCCCAAGGTTCTCAGTGGGGTACTGGTGGGATGGTGACAAAAATTTCGGCTGCGAGGATTGCGATCGCTGCGGGAGTGCGGACTGTAATTACTCAAGGGCGATTTCCCCGGAATATCGAAAAAATTATCCAAGGCGAACTTATTGGAACGCATTTTGAACCGCAACTTGAACCAACTTCGGCGCGTAAACGTTGGATAGCTTACGGACTTTTACCTGCGGGTAAATTGTATTTAGATGAAGGTGCGATCGCGGCAATTTCTCTAGCAGGAAAATCGTTATTAGCTGCTGGAATTAAGGCAGTAGAAGGAGAATTTGATACACAGGATGCTGTGCAATTGTGTGACAGCAACGGTAACGAAATTGCCAGAGGACTTGTGAATTACAACAGCAATGATCTGCAAAAGATTCGTGGCTGTCATTCACGAGAAATTCCTACAATTTTAGGCTATGCCGGTGTAGAAACAGTTATTCACCGGGATAATTTGGTTTTGATTTAGGATGGAGCGCCGATAGTCTAATAGTGTGATAGCAAAGAAGGCAGTTGGTGCATAGAGTAAAAGATATGCGCTCCAGATGCCTCAAGTAGATGAGCCTCACTTTGCTCGGTGTAACCTAAAACTCTCATACCAGCAGCAACACCTGCACGTACACCCAAAACGCTATCTTCTACAACAGTGCAAGATGGAGCTTGAAATCCCATATTTTTAGCTGTATATAAGAATAAATCAGGTGCTGGCTTCCAACTTTCAATTTCATACGAACTAAAAATGCACCCTTCAAATCGAGACAACAGATTAGTTACACGCAAAGCTAACTTAATTTTTTCTGGCGGGCCACTGGAAGCAACGCAAATAGGTAGATTAATCTTGTCTAAAGCTGCTTCTATTGCTTCTACAGGACGTAGTTCACGCTCGAATGCTTCAGCAGTGCGGGCACGAAGCTGAGTTACAAAATCTTGCGGCATTTTTCTCCCAAGTTTTTGCTCAATGACAGTAATACAATCAGCCATTTTGCAACCCTTAAATAATAAAATGGCTTCTTCAAGTTTCATTGCCAGCCCAAACTCAGCGACAAATTCCACAAGAACGCGATTGCCTAATCCTTCGCTGTCTACCAACACTCCATCACAGTCAAAAATAACTAATTCTGTTTGCATTACGCTCCACGCCTGACTCATTTACAAATTCGGGATTGTCATAGAAGCGATCGCCACAGCCCCCCACAAAGGCGCATCATCACCCAGCACCGCCGGCACAATTTCAAAATCAACCTCCGGTAAAGCCGTCTCCCGCGACACCTGACGCACCACCTGCCAAAAATCCTCACCCGCCTTCGTCACACCGCCTCCCAACACAAAGCGCTGCGGATTCATCAAATTTGCCACATTACCAATACCCACACCCAGCGCCCAAGCAGCCTTGTGTAAAACTTCCTTGGCCAAATCATCCCCAGCTGCCGCCGCTTCACTTACCAACTGCCCCGTCAGCAACGTTAAATTATCCCCCACCAAACCCCTCAAAATCTCTCCATCTCTGAGTCCTTCGCGCCTCTGCGGTACCCTCCGGGAAGCCGCTGGCGCGTCTACGTTTTCCAAAATTTCCCTAACATTTTGGGCCATATAAGGCCCCGAAGCCAAACGTTCCACACATCCCCGTTTCCCACACAAACAAACTGGCCCAGCCGGATCTACAACGATATGTCCAATTTCGCCAGCCATCCCACCAGCACCCCGCCAAGGCTGGCCATTGAGTATCCAACCACCACCCACGCCAGTGCTGACAGTAATGTAAAACAGGTTATTGTATCCCTGTCCCGCACCAAAGCGGTGTTCACCCAAAGCAGCAACATTGGCATCATTGTCTACACCAACAGGAACACCAAACTCCTCCTCCAACAAAGCTTTGAGAGGAATATTTTCCCATCCAGCGACATGATGAGATAGCCGCACCGTCCCCGTGGAAGCGTCAACCGGGCCGCCAAAGCTGACACCGATCGCAGCAGGTTTTGCGTCTTCTAGCAACGAGTAAATGAGCGATCGCATAATTTCCAAGTCAGTGCTAGCATTTGCACCTACTGGTGATAGACGACGTTCATAACGTAACCACTTTCTCGAACCAACATTTACCAATGCAGCCGCCAGCTTAGTTCCGCCAAAATCGAGAGCTAAAATTAATGTCATTCACTCACCTTTTCTTATACCATCACAGAACCTAGTTTCTTTCTGAAGAAAGATGTTTGCACTCAAGATACATTTAACACTAGAAAAAACTAAACTATTATTTAGCAACTCATGAATACTGAGCAACCCGATCCATTGATCGATTTCTCTCATGCTAAAGAAACTCCTCACTCTCTTTATATTGATAAAGCTCAAGAGGCAGATCCCATTGAACCAAAAGAAGTTAGTGGAGAGAGTAAGCTAAATCCCACTCCTGATAATTTGAATGGCGAAGATGAAGATCCCAGAATCGGAGGTAGTCAAATAATTAGTGGGAATATCTCAGCTGGGTAAATAGTTACTCAACTTTTTGTGAATTGATTACTCCATCAATAAACTGTTGCAATCGTTCATAATGGGAACCTTTCCAATAAATGCGATCGCAGTCTTGGCAACGCTGGAATTGATCGATCTGCGATCGCACTTTTTCTGGCACTTGTTCAATAATGGATTGCTTATCTACAAATTCTAATAATCCATTGCAACGCAAACACCGTTTAAATGGTGCAATTAATTTAAATAAGTCGAAGCGTTGTAGTACTTCTATAATTTGTTCTTGAGGGTTAGTGTTTCTAACGTAATACCCATGCGTTACCAAACTACGCATCAATAGACCCTTATCACGAGTCAACAGAATCCGCCCTTGGCTAGAGGATATTTGGGCTAAATTATCATCCTCGTAGTCATTGCGGTATAAAGTATCAAAACCTAAAAGTCGTAACGATGTCGCCAGCTTCCCTAAATGAATATCTAAAACAAAGCAGATAATACTGAGCGGTTTTGGCAAAACAGAAATGCTTGGTATAATCACACTCCTAGCTGAAATTGGATAAACATTGATAGCATCTCCATCCGCAACTATGTAAGAAAAATTTATATATTTACCATTAACTTTTATAAAATCAACTTCGGGATGAGGGACACCTAACGACTCAATCATGTCCTTAATTGAAGCTTTCTCCTCAAAAAAATGAGATATTTTCACCTGCTTGTGATGCCGTGGTAAAAAATGATTCAATTCTGCATGGAAGTAGAAATATGCGATCGCCATAGCCACAGATATTTGGATTACCCTACTGGCAACAATTTGTCACAATTGCAAAACTCTATCTATTGTATTGAAAAAATCAATATTTGTTAAAGTGAAGTATTTCTACTATAAAATGCCCATTTAGCTTAATTAAAAGTATAAAGATTCTCAAATACTTGCATTTATTATTGAGTTCAGTTACAGTCAAATTAGATGCCTATCATCAAACTCTGACATAAGCTTCATGAAGTTAGATTAGGTAAGAAGGTAAATAACAAGTTTGTCAATGTTGATTTCAGTGATGCTGTTAATAATTGGTCACTAGTTTTCAACATTAACTTATCGTGCATGAAATATGGGGCACTAAAGCATTTATCCCTAATTGGGTTGTTTTTATTTTTCTAATTTAATTGAGAATTATTCGCAATATGTATAAACTTATAGATATATTAAAAGTAGATAGGGGAGAAAGATTTTTAAACTCGTATTGGCTGATTCCACATCGCTCTTTAGGAATATCTTGTTCAAAAGAAAGACAACAAACTAGATTTTTAGATGTAAAAACAGGATTGTTAAGTAACTATATAAATAACTTCAGCAAAACTTTAAACAAGTATCTTATTGCCAGCCATGTTTTTAGTTGTAGTATCGGCTACATTGAGATTGTCAGCAAGTTAATCCTTGGTAACTCTCCAAGTAGGTTTGCGTCTATGTATAAGATTGAATTTATTTGATTTTACCCAAGAAAGCAAGTTCATAAAAACCGAGTTTCAGCAAGTGAAAATTTATAAAATACCAAAGAACAATAAAACTAGATACAAAATTAACGTCGCTCATACGGAAAAATCTATCTTGACACTATTTATCTTTATTGTGGAAAATTTATTAACCGGAAAGACCTCGATCAATAATGATGTTATAAAGTGGCTACCTAGTTTTAATAGGGAAATGAATATTGTTCTTTTGTATCTCCTTTAGCCAAGGATATTGTAGTGAAGAACACAAATGTATTTGGTAATACCTTTTGTCCATAAAATACGCTAATGAGTACAGCGAGATGAATACTTTTTTTTGTTCTGACGATTCACGTCAAGTAGGAGAAGATGTTATTGGTAGTGCCACTAATTATCAAACTTATATTTTAGTTGAGTGTCCTTTACCTTGGACATCAGAAGCCCTTAATTCCAAATGGGTACCTCAGAATTTGAGGGTTTTGGTAGAAGAAGTGAAGCGTGCTAAACTACCGATTAGATTTCTTTTAATTGCTAATGATGTATCACACAAGGTCAATCACACTACACTTTTAATTTATCAAAAAGAAGAGGGGCTAAGTAATGGATACCATAAGCAAGAGTTTAAGCTAGCAAATATTGAGCAAGTGGCAGGAGTTGTCCAAAAGTGGATATGGGGTATCGATTCTAATTTTGAAGTAGAAACTAGTACAACTAGAGATATTTTAGTTTGTACCCACGGTAGCCATGATAAGTGTTGTGCTAGATATGGCGCTCCTTTTTACTTTCATGTGACAGCGAAAAATGCTGATTTGTGCTTAGATAATGTGCGAATTTGGAAATCATCACACTTTGGTGGCCATCGGTTTGCACCAACAGTTATAGATTTGCCAGAAGGAAGATACTATGGTCGTCTCGATCAAGATTCATTTAGATCAATTTTGACTCGTACTGGTGATATTCAATGTTTACATAAAGTCTATCGAGGCTGGGGAATTCTGCCTACTGCACTTCAGGTTTTGGAAAGAGAGTTAATTCTTTATAAAGGCTGGGATTGGTTTAATTACAAAGTTGCAGGCAAAATTTTAGAGCAAAGTTTAGACAATAGTACTATCTTAGCTGAACTTAGTTTTGAACAACCTTGTGGTTCTCTCTACACTTACCAAGCTAAACTTGTGAAAGATGAAACCAAGACTCAACAACTGAAGAGTTCATGCAATGCTACACGAGAGTTGGTAGTTACTAAATATGCTGTTGGTAGTCTTTGGATTACCTCTAGTAAGGTAATGAGTTATAGTACATAGAGGTAGAGAGAGAGAAAGTTTTTAAACGCAGAGGGACGCAAAGGGAAGCGCAGAGGAACGCAGAGTATTACTAAATTTAGTTTGCTACAAATTAATTAAATACTGTATTTAGTATAACGCTACACAAATTCGTAATAAATCTCTGCGTCTTTCTGCGTTTAAATTCCAAATCAAGATGAAGTCATATTTAAGACTTTTCGTAATAGTACTTGGTCTTCTAATTTGGCTTTTAAACGACCATTCTCGATATCTCGAATCCAGCTTTGGCTTTTACCTGTGAGTTTTGCCAATTCTCTTTGGGAAAGATTCAAATTTTTTCGCGCCTGCAAAATCTGTTCACCCAGTAAATCGTTTGTAGCTTTGGGCTTCTTTTTGGCTTTAGCAGTTCGCCGTTGCTTTTTTTCCGATTCTGAGATTTGCTGTTCCCATTCTGGTGGGAGTTCAAAAGCTAAAATCCGCGCATTCATTAGCAGATTCCACTTACCACGGGGGCCTGTGTCTGTGAGGCGAGTTTCAGAACCACCGTCGTTAGTCCAAAATTCTAATGCTTCATCTGGATCTTCGGGAAGATCGATTAATTTCGCCCACAAAGGTTGAATTTCTGGTGGGTAAGTAACTGGATCGAAAAGTGGCTTCATTCCATAGTGATTGAGAATTTCCAAGTCGCTTTCAAAGGTTCGCAGTAGACGTTTGCGTTCTTCGCGTTGTCTAGAGGCAAGGGCAACTTTTTCTTCACCGTAAGCAATACGCAGCAAAGTAGGAATGGTAATGCGTTGTTCTTTGCCCATTTTGGTTTTAAACAGCAACCACAGCATTAACCGAACCGCGCCTTCATGTTGCTGCCAAATGCTCATAACTGTGGTTAGCAGCGTTTTGGGGAGACTACCGTATTGATAGAATGCAGTTCGCTCTTTACATGCTTGTTTGTTTAAGAAATATTGCGCCCATAAGCCTGCTTTGACTTTAAAAGTTAGCCCAATCAGATATTTGCATCCATGATTGTCTTCTTGAAAGTGGTGCTGAATATCTACTAAGTGCCATAAGCGGCTGTTTGTCACAGAGAATCCGTTAATTCGACCTTGCTGGGGCCAGTCAATGGAGATAATTAGGGAGCAAGCTTGCTGAACAAGATTTTTCATTAAAGCTAGCTTGGCAGCTTTGCTCAAGTCTTTGCGTTTCTCCATCCCCAAATATTTCTCGATTTGTCGTTCATCGATCGCAAATTCTTGCTCCCAAGGTTGCTCTAAGGCTGTGGCATAACCTGCAAAAATTAGATGTATACAAGCGGCTCTGATATCAAGCCCTTCAATTGCTGCTATATCGGTAGCTTTGTCATTAACTTGGAATGGATCTTGGATGTGAAAGGCGATCGCACCTCGTCCTTGATTGACTTGTCGGCTATAACATAGATACCCGTCTTCATCGGTTTCCCAATGTAGCGATGTGCGTTGCCCTAGTACATTACAAGCTTCCCAAATTGCGATCGCAGAAGCAAATGGATTATTCTTGCCGTTAGAAAACAAGTCTAAACTGCTAGCATCTCTCGGTTCAACCTTGCATCTCCCCTTTTTCGCCTGCCAAGGAATGGGAGAATTAGTTGGACAAGCTATTACACATTGCGGTTCTGAATAATAGCCCTCACAATTATTACAAAGACCAGGATCAACCCAATATTCATTGTCCTCTATTTTGATTGCACCCGTAGGACATTGGGGGCGGCAGTTGTCACATCCAACGCAACTGTTGTTAGGAATTGTATAAGGCATAAGGCTCTTTTCCCACTCTAATCGTTGAGATGTCTGTCTCAGGTCTCCCCTGGATGAGTCCTGTCTATTCATGACTCGCTACCACATAATCTTTCTGGCGAGAAAAAATTATTCTCACCATATTCACTCCCCACATCCATATTTTGGCTTGGCATCCAATAGGAAGCTATTTAAGGCTTTTAAACCGAGCCTGACAAAACTTATTTATTAACTATACATTTCATGAAAAAAATGATTAATTTGTTCGTACCGAGCTTAGAAAGATATCTTAATCTTCATTTGATTACGTATTTAATGAACATTTTAACTTTAACCATAAAGTGTTTTGAGAACATATCTAAGCCTTGTGTAATTGAACTTCATCTGATTTGTTAATAATTTTAATATTTAAGGCACGATCGTATTCTGCCATAAAAATCACAGTTGCTTTATAAAATGATTATGTTTCCTTCATAAATTCATTATATTTATTTAAATCGAAAAGCAATATTTATTTTGTCATCATTTATATAAATAGTTGAATCAAATTAAATTGCAAATTGTTGCGTTGTAAAATACATATTGCATATATCAAAATGTAATTAATGAACATTTAAATTTGTATATGTTTATACTGTTTATCTAGACTTATTTGTCTAAAGCTAAAACTATTTGAAAAATAATATCATCACTTTTATCGATATACTCGCATTTACATAAGCCTTTACCGACAAGGGTAGGTTTCAAAGCTGTAATTTATGCGTCTCTCCTTTCTATGCCTTGCATAGGAGTGGCTGATTAGGGGCTACTGCTTTCAGTCAGAGACTTAATAAATGCCTTTTCATACGGCTCGGAAGAACGAGAGAATTTTAAGCATTGCCAATTATTATTGGCAATATTTTGCATCTATTTGTGATTTGAAAAATGATTTCTCATTGTGTTCAAAATCATCGATTTTTTATGATGCAAAAGTGAGTTTTGAATACAAAAAAAGAAAAGATTAGGATAATATGATGATTAATGCACAAACAGATTGATAGGCAAAAATGCCGAGGATTTATTCATGGCGCAACTAACAGGTTTGACATTTGGCGGAAAGGCTTGGACACCAAAATTTGCTCAGGAAATTGACAAAGATAAATGTATCGGCTGTGGCAGATGCGTTAAAGTGTGCGGATACAACGTGCTAGGTTTGAAGGCGCTCAATGAAGAAGGTGAATTTGTAGAAGACGAAGATGATGAAGAAATTGAACGGAAAGTAATGGCAGTTACTTCTCCAGAAAACTGTATTGGTTGTGAAGCTTGTTCACGGATTTGTCCGAAGAATTGCTACACCCATGTTGCAGTAAATAATTAAGGTATTTGAAGTTAGCCAAGGTTGTTGTTAATTCAAGGAGGCACTGTTTGTAGAAAGCGAAAATGCGCTAGGCAAGGTAACTTGAGGGGAATACTAAGTATTTACTGTAACTAATAAATAGTTCACAGTAAACAAATCCGTAAATCGTAAAATGTTAGCTATTAACAAAATTAAACTTGCTGCTAATATAGCCTAATCAATATTAGGTTAACAGTGCCCTCTTGGAACAACTAGCTTTTTTGAAAGCAGGGGGCTAACTTTTTCATAGGAGTTGAAATATAATTTGTAATTTTCTGGGGGAAGGATATGGAAAAAATCTGGAATTTTCCCCCTTTTTTTATGGCTGCACGTTAGAAAGTTAATAAGTGAAAAGGAAATGGGAAATGGGGAATGGGGAATGGGGAATGGGGAATAGATAACAATTCCCAATGACCAATTACCAATTACCAATACCCAGTACCCAATCCCCAGTACCTATAAAAGACTGTTTACAAAGCAGGTAGCATGTATGCAACAAGTTCCTGTATCACTATGGACTCTGGTTGCTGGGATAGTAGTTACAGCAATCAGCATTTGGATCGGTCAAAACCACACTCTCATGCCGATGCAGGCATCGCTACAAGCGCCTTTGGTAGACGGTTTTTTCAACGTCATGTTTACCATTGCGATCGCACTCTTCTTGGTGGTAGAAGGAACTATTCTGATTTTTTTGGTGAAGTTTCGTCGCCGTCGCGGTGATGATACCGATGGTTTACCAATAGAAGGTAACGTTCCCTTAGAAATCTTCTGGACAGCAATTCCCACAGTGATTGTCCTCGGTTTGGGCATCTACAGTGTAGATGTTTTTAACCAAATGGGCGGTTTTGAGGCTGCTGGTCATCCTCATTCAGCCGCTCATGTTGCTCATAAGTCGGGAACCGCTATCGCAGCTACATTAAGCGATACCTCTGAAGCAACAGCTGCTCCAACAATTGCCCCAACAATCGGGATTGGCGCGTCTCCTCAAACCTTAAACAAACCAGCCGATTTAGTTGTTGATGTCAAAGGGATACAGTACGCCTGGATATTTAATTACCCTGATAGTGGCATTACCTCTGGAGAATTGCACATTCCCGTCGGTGCTGATGTCCAACTCAACCTTTCAGCACAAGATGTAATTCACTCATTCTGGGTGCCAAACTTCCGCTTGAAGCAAGATGCACTTCCCGGTATCCCTACCGAACTACGATTTGTTGCCACCAAACCAGGTACATATCCCGTAGTTTGTGCTGAGTTGTGCGGTGGTTATCACGGTTCAATGCGGACAGAGGTAATTGTCCACACACCAGAAGCTTATGAGAACTGGCGGACAGAAAACCAGATTGCTCAACAGCAAAACCTCAATCAAGTCGTTGCAGTTAATCCAGCCGACTTATCAACATCAGAGTTTCTCGCACCCCACACCCATGATATGGGAATTAGTGCAGCAACTCTAGAGTCATTGGTCATTGGTCATTAGTCATTGGTCATTGGTCATTGGTCATTGGTCATTGGTCATTAGTCATTGGTCATTAGTTATTCGTAACGGACAAATGACAACGGACAAATGACAACGGACAAATGACAACGGACAAATGACAAAGGACAAAAAGACAAAGGACAAATGACAAACGACAAGGGACAAAAATATGACGCAGGTAGAATTTCCACGGAATACTCCACCAGAAGGGAAGAAACCGGAAATGGTGGCTGGCCACACCTCTCATCCGAAGGCGTGGAAATGGCAAGATTATTTTACATTTAATGTTGACCACAAGGTTATTGGTATTCAATACCTGGTGACGGCGTTTGTCTTCTATCTCATCGGCGGGCTGATGGCGATCGCTCTGCGGGTGGAATTAGCAACACCAGATGCAGACGTACTCGACCCCAATCTGTATAACGCTTTCATGACCAATCACGGGACGATTATGATCTTCCTGTGGATTGTCCCTAGCGCTATTGGCGGATTTGGTAACTATTTAGTGCCGTTGATGGTTGGTGCTAGGGATATGGCTTTCCCGAAGCTGAACGCGATCGCCTTTTGGTTAAACCCACCAGCAGGATTACTTATATTAGGTAGTTTCATTTTTGGTGGTTCACAATCTGGCTGGACAGCTTATCCACCTTTGAGTTTGGTGACAGCACCAATCGCTCAAACTATGTGGATACTTGCGATCGTTTTGGTGGGAACTTCTTCAATTTTGGGTTCGCTGAACTTCGTAATCACCATTTTGATGATGAAGGTTCCTAGCATGAAATGGGATCAAGTACCCCTATTCTGCTGGGCAATCTTGGCAACCTCTCTGCTGGCGCTTCTCTCCACACCTGTATTAGCAGCCGGTTTAGTTCTGCTGTTGTTTGACCTCAACTTTGGTACCTCCTTCTTTAAACCAGATGCAGGCGGTAACGTTGTAATTTATCAACACTTATTCTGGTTTTATTCTCACCCGGCAGTATATTTAATGATTCTGCCCATCTTCGGCATCATGTCGGAGGTAATTCCAGTTCACTCCCGCAAGCCAATTTTTGGTTATAAAGCGATCGCTTATTCTAGCGTAGCCATCTGCGTTGTGGGTTTGTTCGTTTGGGTACACCACATGTTTACCAGTGGTACACCCGGTTGGATGCGGATGTTCTTCACCATCTCCACTCTCATCGTTGCAGTTCCCACTGGCGTGAAGATTTTTGCCTGGGTTGCTACCCTTTGGGGTGGTAAAATCCGCTTCACCGGTGCGATGCTTTTCGCCATTGGCTTGTTGTCCATGTTTGTCATGGGCGGCTTAAGTGGTGTGACGATGGGAACAGCGCCTTTTGATGTTCATGTCCATGACACATATTATGTTGTCGGACATTTTCATTACGTTCTGTTTGGCGGTTCCGTGTTTGGTATTTACGCAGGTATTTATCACTGGTTCCCCAAAATGACCGGACGGATGTTGAATGAAAGCTTGGGACGGATTCATTTCGCTCTCACTTTCATCGGCACAAATTTGACCTTTTTACCCATGCACGAGTTGGGTTTGAAAGGAATGCCTAGACGGGTGGCAATGTATGACCCCCAATTTATCGACCTCAATCAACTTTGTACCTTTGGTTCAATTGTTTTGGGGATATCGGTAATTCCTTTCGCCATCAACATGATTTACAGTTGGCTGAAAGGGCCTTTGGCTGGTGATAATCCTTGGCAAGCTTTGACTTTAGAATGGACAACTAGTTCACCACCTGCAATTGAAAACTGGGAAGTGTTGCCGGTTGTGACTCATGGCCCTTATGACTACGGTCATGGTCATAGTAATGAAGTACAGCCATCTGCAACGCCGGAAGCTAGTGCTTAGTTGCTAAATTCAGTATTGCGATCGCACTCAAAGTCACTGAAACTTCTAGTCATTAGATTTGGCAACTCGAAACTCCAAGCTTGGAACCCAATACGGTTCAGTTAAGGCTAAAACTCTGTTACCAAAGTCGTTTTTTTTAACGTAGACGCGGAGCGGCTTGCCGTAGGCTACCGCCAAGACACAGAGAACGCAGAGAGAAGAAAGAGATGCTTAACTGAACTGTATTGGCTTGGAACACAAACGCCCGAATTCAATAAACGAGCGCCTGAATTCAATAAACGAACGTCCGAATTCAATAAACGAACGTCCGAATTCAATAAACGAACGTCCGAATTCAATAAACGAGCGCCCGAATTCAATAAACAAACGCCTGAATTCAATAAACGGATGCCCGAATTCAATAAACGGATGCCCGAATTCAGAAAACGAAACTCGGAATTTTGAAAATTCCTGAACAAGTCAAGAGTTTGGCTAAACAAGAATTTTGGATAAAGAATGGAAATTTTGCTGGTTCGGACTTCATTCTTTATTCAAGCTTCCACAACAGACAGAGTAGACCGTATTGTCAAAAAATCTATGACTATAGCTACAACCACGAGCGAAGATCACAGTGCAGGACACGAAGAACATCCAGATTTAAGAGTTTGGGGGCTGTTGACGTTCCTCGCTTCTGAATCCCTGATGTTTGGGGGATTTTTTGCCACTTACTTGTTTTTCAGAGGTATTACACCAGTTTGGCCTCCAGAAGGGAGTGAAGTAGAACTACTTGTACCGACGATTAACACCATTATTCTGGTGTCTAGTAGTTTCGTCATTCACTTTGGTGATACGGCGATTAAAAAGAATAACGTCAAGGGAATGCAACTATGGTACGCAATTACCGCAATTATGGGTGCAATTTTCTTGGCTGGTCAGGTTTATGAGTACTCAACATTGGGATACGGACTGACCACCAACGTCTTCGCCAACTGCTTTTATATCATGACAGGGTTCCACGGTTTGCACGTTTTTGTGGGACTGTTATTGATATTACGTGCATTGTGGCGATCGCGTCTTCCCGGTGAATATTCTGCCACCAATCATACTTTCATCGAAATGACAGAAATTTACTGGCACTTCGTAGACATTATTTGGATTGTATTATTCACCTTGGTGTACGTTCTCACTTTGTTTTAACTTGGGCATTAGGCATTGGTAATTATTATTACTTTTTTACTATTGCCTATTGCCTATTTCCTATTGCCTACGCGCAAAAAAATTATTATGCAACTTGATGCAAACAAATTCTCATGGTTCCAGGTTCCAGATGACATCAAAAACCTATTAATTTTAGCTGCACAAAACTGGGAAAATACATCAGAATCCGAAAAATATATTCAACAAGCTTTAGCCCAGACTGGTGAAAATACAGATGTATTGGTAGCAGCATATAGATTTTTCTATTATAAAAATAATTATTCTCTTGCATTACAAACAACATTGAAATTATTAGATAAAATTAAAGAACTAGAGAAATTTCCTGATGACTGGGAGCAACTTCAGCCTATATTAGTCAATCGCAAAGAAGATCCACAAATTCGATTGTACTTAAATGCTTATGCTGCTTCTGGATTAGTGCTAGCAAATTTAGGAGAAATTGAGCAAGCAAAAGAGATCAGCACCAGAGTCAAACAGATAGACGAAAAAAATGATTTTGGTTCTGGGATTCTGCTGGATATTTTGACACGGCCAGCAGAAGAAGACGATTAATTAGTCAGCAATGAAAAGTCAAGGTGAAAATCATGAACAATTGGTTATCTACTAAATCCTATTCTCTATTAGGAGCAAGTACTGATAGTAACTCTATCATCCCTCCTATTAACATACCTACTAAGCTTCCTGTAGGTAACATTCCTAATGTCTCACCGATCATTGTGATCCAATCTTCTCAGCTATCAATTTAAAAGTTATGAAAGGTAGGGATTGGCTGCTAACAGGGGACGGTCAGCATCAAGCCTGTAAATCTGTAAGATCCTGGGATTTATTGAGAGAAAATTACCGCCTTTATCGGTTTTTAACTGAGGTGGAAGATGTTCTCAATGGCAGTGACAATGAAACCAATTGTCTGCCAGAAATTCGGATGATTGTAAGGCGCTTGATTGTAAATTCCTACTGGGTACAAAGTCAACATTTAGAGCCTTCACCCAAAACGGGAAACTCTGTTTTACTCCTATATGATGAATTGGGTTTTCCGTTAACAGTGCAAACAGTAACATTTGCACCGGGAACCCGTTCAAACATTCATAATCATGGAACGTGGGGAATCGTGGCGGTGCTAAAAGGCCAGGAAAAAAATACTTTTTGGCGACGCACCAATAGCCCAGAATTTCAGGACAAGATTGAAGCAACGGGAGAGATAACTCTCTGCCCAGGAGACATTATTAGCTTTACTCCCGATGCAATTCACAGTGTAGAAGCAGTGGGTGATGAACCAACTGTGACTTTTAATATTTATGGCGAAACTGATCCGAATGAGAGGTTTGAGTTTGACTTAGTTAGCCATAAAGCTAGGAATTTTTAATTTCATCGGTTCGTACTTGGCGCTTTAGCGCTAAAGAGTAATTAGGAGATAGTTGAATGGCAAGAGTAATTTTCTATAGCAAACCAGGCTGTAAAGGTGGTGTTAAGCAAAAAGTTTTGCTAACAGCTGCTGGTCATGAGGTGATACCACAGAACCTGCTAAAAGAACCTTGGACAGCTGAACGGTTGCGCTCATTTTTTGGCGATCGCCCCGTAGTCGAATGGTTTAATCTTTCCGCCCCCAAGATAAAATCTGGTGAGGTGGTTCCTGAAAAAGTGGATGAACAAACCGCTTTGGCGCTGATGCTAAAAGAACCACTGCTAATTCGCCGTCCTTTGTTAGAAGTAGGCGATCGCCGTGAGGTAGGATTTGATGTACAAAAGATTGATACTTGGATTGGATTACAAGCTGTGGATGAATCCTTGCAAGAAATTAGCGACAAGCTTTTGAAGCAAGATTTGCAAAACTGTTCCCACGGTAAAGATCATAATCACGGTCAAGGTTCTCAACAACACCAAAAGCAAGGCAACTGTAAACATTAGTACAGGATTTTTGCACTGAGGTAATCTGTTAAAACCTTAGTTATTGAGTTTGAGATGCAACCATGCTCTCAAACTCAGTAGACAAATTTAGAGTGAATTAACGTGAGTTCGACGGAACTAAAAAATGGCAGGAGGTAGAGCAGGCAAATCTTTTGGGTAAATATCAATCGACGGTTTTTTGGGCAAATAGGTGTAAGCAGCTAAACCAGCCATCAAGTTAACCAA
>NZ_JADEXT010000067.1:0-23296 GCF_015206985.1 Nostoc sp. LEGE 12447
CGTTTTTGTGCTTTAATTCCAAAATTCTCTCATCTAAAGTGGATGTTTGAGTGGTTCATTCAAAATACTACTTTTGATTTTCCGTCTCTTCAGATGTACGGAGCTTTTTCAAAAATCAAATACTAATTCTATATCAGTCATATTTTTATGGTAAAAAAGATAATTTTATACTCTTTTACCACAAAACTGTTCTATTTCGGTGATGTCTATTGCAACAAAAGAGTTTTTACTTAAGAAAGTCATTTGTGAGTTAGAAGGCTCTCAAACATACTTGCAGCAAAGAGGTCAAGAGTTAGAAAATACGTTAGATAGTTTACATAAAATACAAGCTCAAATAATTCAAAGCGAAAAGATGTCTGCTCTTGGTCAAATGGTGGCTGGGATTGCTCATGAAATCAACAATCCCGTTACCTTTATTTACGAAAATATCAGCCATATCAGCCAATACACCCATGACTTATTGCGACTTGTCCAGCTTTATCATCATTATTTTCCTAACCCACCCGTTGAAATTCAAACCGAACGTAAAACCATCGATTTAGACTTTCTAGAAAAAGACGCGATTATGGTATTGAACTCAATAAATATCGGGACAGAGCGTATCCGGGATATTTATTGTGCTTTCACTGCGTAACTTCTCCCGCCTTGATGAAAGTGAGTATAAAGCGGTGGATATTCATGAAGGTATCGACAATAGTTTGATGATTTTGCAAGACCGGCTCAAAGCCACTGACAAAAGCCCAGAAATTCAGATCATCAAAGACTACAACAATTTATGCAATGTAGAATGCTACGCTGGACAGATCAACCAGGTGTTTATGAACATTCTAGTAAATGCACTTGATGCCCTCGAAGAACTCAATGCCAAACGAACTTATCAGGAAATTTGGGATAATCCTAGTAGCATCACTATTCGTACCTCTGCCATTGATTCACAGTGGGTAAAAATTTCCATTACTGACAATGGTTCTGGAATTCCCAAATCGATTCAAAAACAGATTTTCAATCCCTTCTTTACAACAAAACCTGTCGGTAAGGGAACAGGAATGGGAATGGCTATCAGCTATCAAATTATCACCGAAAAACATGGTAGCAAGTTAGAGTTTGCTTCGACACCTGGAAAAGGAACGGAGTTTGTGATTCAAATTCCTATCCAGCAGCAAGTTTAGGAAGTAATATGCAACACCTTTGCACTCAATTGATAAATTCTACAATTAGGGACTCGTATTTTCCTAGGAGTTACTACTAGACCTATCCAACAGCGATTGGCAGAAATAGAAGCAGATTTACTGCCCCAGTATAAAACTGTTGAGATTCAAGTCTTAGGAACTTGGCCACATAGAGGTAATGTTGAGCTATATTTCAAGCACCGTTATCAGAATTTTAATTATCGCATTGGTAGTTTCAATACCTCTGCCAAATTAAGTGGCTGTTTGAAAAGTCGGTCAGGTTATAAAAAAGCTCTCTCAGTGTAAGCTGTGAGTAGATATACACAGCATTGAGAGAGCAACATGAGTAAAGCTTACCCCAGCAACCTGACTTACGCCCAATATGAATTTCTCAGTGACCTGATTCCAGAATCCAAACCCGGTGGTCGCAAGCGTGAAGCCGAGATGTGGGAAGTCCTCAATCAGATATTCTATGTTCTAGTAAAAGGAGGATGAAAAATTTTGAACCGTGTATCAGTTTTAACTAAAAACCCCTAGCAAAATTAAGAAATATTATGTTTGGGTAAAGATTTAGTAAAAAGTGTAAATTCATCTATCTAAAGGGGTAGATTTAAAATAGTTAAAAAAACTTTAAGACCAATGCTTAAAAGTCTCAATTTCTGAGCATTTTGACTGAAAAACTAATTTAGTGTTTAGACATCTGTAATAAGGCACTTGCCAAGAATAAATCAGCCCAGCCGTCGCTTTCGCCTTGAGGGCTTTCATCGCCTAAATTTCTCGGTTTTGCCAAAAATATTATTGATACGGCTGGGCTGATTTATTTATTGGATCTCCCTAAATGCTAAATATCTATACTTTTGCAAAATCACTATATTTGATAAAAGTACCCTCATTTAACACTAACTAACAGATATAAAATCATCTGCTTTTATCTATTTTGAGAGCTTTTAACTACTGTGTTACAGCCTCTTAAAAAAACAAATATATGGTTGAGCATACTTGGTAATTTATCAAACTTGAAAAACTTTATTGACTTTAATGTGTACAAAAATCAGTATACGCAAAATAATTTTACTGAAAAGCCGATTTTGTTAAATGAGAAATACCTCACTGCGTGTAGCTATACAAACAAAAATTTATTGCCCACGGTGAAATCTTCAGATAATCAGCTAAAGACAGACTGGCAGCAGATACTTTATTCGTTAATGGAACTTAGCCCGTTTCCAATTGGGATTGTATGCCTGAAAAGCCAACAAATTCTCTTTAAAAACGAATTATTAGCACCTTTTTTTGGAATCAATTCAAGTCAAGCATTCGACAAAATTATCCCTGATTTTTATACCCAGCCTGCTTTATGGACTCAATTAGTTAACAAGCTTAAAAGTGGCGACCTCATCAATAATTGTGCTGTAGAGGTCAAAAAAACCAATGGTGATACCTTTAAAACACAAATTTCAGCTAAGGTTGTTAATTACGAAGATAAACTGGCGGCACTATTCATATTCATGAATAGTACTGAGCATTTAAAAACCCAGCAGGAGAGTTTCTTATTAACAAATTCTGGACAACAGATAACAGATCCCATTAACTTTAGGCACAGCCAGCCGAATTTGGTAGATGTTAACTCTTCTATTGTAAAGATTACAGGCAATCCGAGTACCCAAACAGTTGAAAAAATCTCAATATTACAGGAGTCACAAGTAGATTTACGTTTGATGGAACGTGCTATTGCTGCTAGTAGTAATGGGATTATTTTGACAGATCCCAATCAACCAGATAATCCCATCATTTATGTCAATCCAGCCTTTGAGTTGATCACAGGCTACTGTGCCAGTGAAGTTGTTGGACGAAATTGCCGCTTTTTGCAAGGAAATGATCCAGAGCAAGTAGCTCTTCAGGAATTACGTAGTGCTATTCAAGAACAAAGAGAATGTCATGTCATTTTACGGAATTACCGCAAGGATAATGTGCCGTTTTGGCATGAACTCTACTTAGCTCCTGTGTTTGATAATTCTGGTTATCTGACTAATTTTATTGGTATCCAAACTGATATTACTCACCATCTAGAAGCTCTTAAAGCATTACAAAAGCAAGAAGAACAGTATCGCCGCATTGTACAAACAGCAACTGAAGGAATTTGGGTACTCGATAAAGACAACCGGACTACTTTTGTCAACCAACAGATGGCAACAATGTTAGGTTACACCATTGAAGAAATGCTAGGTGCAACGCTATTCTCTTTTATGGATTCAGAAGGGCTGGAGATTGCCAATGCTTACCTTTTGCGTCGTCATCAAGGGATTCACGAAGCCCATGATTTCAAATTTCGCTGTCAGGATGGTTCAGACCTCTGGGCAATTATTTCTTGTGCCCCGTTATTAGACGACCAGGGAAATTATGCTGGAGCCTTGGGGATGGTTACTAACATCACTGACCGGAAATTAGCAGAAGCTGCACTTCAAGAAAGCAAACAACGTTTGGATGGAATTTTGTCTTCTCTTGAGGATGTGATTTGGTCAATTTCCGCTGATACTTTTGAGACCCTTTATCTCAATCCCGCTGCCCTTAAAGTTTATGGTTATTCTGTATCAGAATTGTTTGATAACTCTAATCTTTGGTTTGAAGTCATTCACCCAGAAGATCAGCAACTAGTTTATGCTGCTATTCAACCATTATTCTTAACTGACAAACAAGAATTAGAATATCGAATTGTCAGGCCTGATGGGCAGGTACGCTGGCTGTTGAACCGAAGCCATTTAATTTATAACGCTTGTGGTCAGCCGATTCGTATCGATGGAATTGCAACAGATATCACTGAGCGCAAACTTCTTGAAGAAAAGTTAGTTCACAATGCTTTTTATGATGCTCTGACTGGACTGCCTAATCGGATTTTATTTATAGACAGGCTAGAACAAGCTATTGCACAGATGAAACGTAATCCAGATGATTTGTTTGCTGTCTTATTCCTTGACCTGGACCGTTTCAAAGTCGTCAACGACAGCTTAGGACACTTAGTTGGCGACCAACTATTGGTAACACTTGCTCAACGTTTACAACAGTGCCTCCAGCCTGGCGATACTGTTGCTCGCTTAGGTGGAGACGAGTTTACCATTTTGCTTTCTCATATTCAAACTATTGAAGATGCGACATGCATCGCAGAACATATACATCAGGCATTAAAGTCGCCTTTCAACTTATGCGGATATGAAGTATTTATGACTGCTAGCATTGGCATTGCTTTAAGTACAAACAAATACGCTCAACCTGCCGATTTACTTCGAGATGCTGACACTGCCCTTTACCGTGCTAAAGAGCAGAGTCAAACTGGGCATATAGTATTTGATACTACTATGTATCATCGGGCAGTAACGCTGTTGCAGTTAGAGACTGACTTGCGCTGGGCAATTGAACGACAGGAGTTGTGCCTTTACTACCAGCCAATTATTTGTATGAAAACAGGTAGAATTACAGGATTTGAAGCACTTGTTCGCTGGCAACATCCAAAACGTGGACTCATTTCTCCAGCCGAGTTTATTCCTATAGCTGAAGAAACTGGACTCATTATCCCAATTGGTCACTGGGTACTAACAGAGTCTTGTCAGCAATTGCGGCAGTGGCAATTACAATTTCCTGCCATCAAACCCTTGACCATCAATGTTAATCTTTCTGGTAAACAGTTTTCTCAACCTCATTTAATTGAACAAATCAGCCAAATTCTCCAAGATACTAGTCTTAACCCTAGCAACTTAAAGCTAGAAATTACTGAAACTGCAATTATCGCCTCTCCTGAAAAGGCTACCTCCGTCCTTAAGCAACTTAAGGCTTTTGGTTTGCAATTATGTATTGATGATTTTGGGACAGGTTATTCATCTCTAGCTTATTTGCATAATTTTCCCATTGATGTTCTCAAGATTGACCGCTCCTTTATCAATCGCATTGATAGCGATACTGAACAATTCGCTATTGTTCGGGCTATTGTTACTTTAGCCGATAACTTAGGAATGAGTGTCGTTGCTGAAGGGGTAGAAACAATTGACCAATTAGTACAACTTAAATTGCTACAATGCCAAAAAGCACAAGGTTACTTATTTTCAAAACCCTTAGATCAAGAACAAGCAAGAATTTTATTAGCTTCTGAACAATCTTTTTTCAGCACATAAAAGCATACAATTAGCTCAGAGTAAATAAATGCTAGTATTCAGAAGAAGGATTTGATCCTGCTCGGAATCTGGATCTGAAACTCTGTGCCTTGAAGTGGTTGTGTAATACACTTCAACTGACCACCATGCTTGTTTACAATTTGATAGCTAATTGACATTCCTAAACCTGTACCTGAGCCAACAGGCTTAGTTGTAAAGAAAGGGTCAAATATTTTTTGCCTTACTTCTTCTGTCATCCCACAGCCGTTGTCAATAACTCGAATTATTACTTGATTGCTATCTACAACTTCAGTAATAATGCGGATTTGGGGATTGTTATTCGCTGGTTGTTTATTTCCAGTTCTTATAACATTACTCTCTGGCACCGGACAACCGACAATTGACTCTCTCAAAGTATCAATGGCATTAGTTAGAAGGTTCAGAAATACCTGATTAAGTTGCCCCGGATAACAATCGACTTGAGGGAGTTCACCATATTCTTTAATAACTTCGATATTTGGATACTTACCTTGACCTTTTAATTGATCTCCCAAAATTAAGAGAGTGCTATTAATACCTTCGTGTAGATCAACTCTTTTTATCTCAGCTTCATCTAACCTCGAAAAATTCCGTAATGATAAAACAATTTTGCAGATGCGTTCAGCTCCTATTTTTATTGAAGATAATATTTTTGGTAAATCTTCTTTAAGAAAATCGAATTCTATTGTCTCAGCTAAAATCTGAATTTTTGATAGGGTTTCTGGGTAGCATTCTTGATAAAGTAAAATTAATTTTAATAAGTTCTCAGTATATTCATTCGCAATGTCGATATTACCATAAATGAAACTAACAGGGTTGTTAATTTCATGGGCGATGCCTGCGACTAACTGCCCTAAAGAGGACATTTTTTCAGTTTGAATAAGTTGAGTTTGCGTATCTGCAAGTTCTTTGAGAGTAAGTTTTAGTTGACTGTTAGCTACTTCTAGTTGTGCTGGACTTGGCAAAGCTAGCGCCTGGGGAATTATCGGCACTAATGTGAAAGCTGTATAAACTGATATCAAAGCAGTCAAAGCTTTTATAAAACCAGATAGCCAATAAGTTGGATACCAAAGCGTCCAAATTTCCATTATGTGGGTTATACCACAAAAGATAATAAAAGCTCCAAACAGTAAAAGTATTGATTTAAAGGGTAAATCCTCTCGCTTCCGAACAAAGTAGACAAGCGCTATCGGGATAGAGAAATAGGCAAGAGCAATTAAAGAATCTGATAAAATGTGTAACCAAACTAAGCCTGTCTTCCAGAGGTAACAATGTCCATGAGGAATAAAACCGTTTGAATAAGAAGGATAGTTGAGAAATACTGACATCATACTAGAGATTGCTGTCATTTTCGTGTATTGTGCAACTCTAGTATTCCCAAAGTTTTTAAATGTCGCAATATTCAAGCTTTGCCCTTGAATGTGCGTTCTTGGGTTATTTCTTCAGTTACCTCTGTACTTGCTCCTGGTGGAGCGCTTTTGATGATTAATCGTGTTCGAGACACAGAAGCTGTTGCTTCCCAAGAAGCAGTCAAAGTTTCACAGTCGATTCGATACTTGAATTAATCGATTATGGCTTTGCAGTGATTGGATTGCCAGTGGTAAAGCCACTCATCTATGGCGCTACTTTTTCTTTAAACTGTAACAAGCAGAAAACGCAGGCACTTTAGCCACATCGTCAGCTCATTATTGAATAGTTAAACTTGCTCTTATAAGTGTGCTTCAACTTTTCAAAAATGTATCTATCTTCTGGGCTAGGTAATGTTGATTTGAAGAATGTAAGTGCGATGAATTAAAGGGTATATGTATAAGGTAAGCGTTCGGTCACGTACCTAATCGACAGATATGACGAGTTAATTTCTTTGTGGCTAAAAGACCATAAAAGGTTAAAAGCAATATTTAAAAATCAAGGACGAGTGATATTAGCCATCGATGGGATGCAGCCAGAAATTGGACATGAGGTATTATGGGTAATTCGAGATTGCTTATCAGGAGAAATAATACTAGCTAAAACCTTATTATCATCAAGAAATGAAGATTTAGCAGCGTTATTATTAGAAGTAACTAATATTTTGGATGTACCAATTGATGGAGTTGTTAGTGATGGGCAACAATCAATTCGCAAAGCTGTTAGGTTAGCATTACCTAGAATTGCTCACGGTTTATGTCATTACCATTACCCACAAAGTTGCAATTAAACCCATATATGAGGCAGATCGACATGCAAAAAAGGAATTGAAAAAAAAAGTTAGAGGATTACGAGACATTGAACGTAGTATTACCAATGAAACTCAGGAAATGGCAACTATTATTGAAGATTATTGCTCGGCAGTGCGTAGTTCTATAACTAATGATGGTCATCCACCGTTAGAGGCATCAGGATTAAAGTTACAAGAAAATTTGACATTGATAGAGCAAAGCTTAGAACGGATGGAAAAAAAAGTGCTTTAACCCCACCCTTAGTCAATCTAAAACACCTGATAGCTAAGGGTTTATCTGCGACTACATCTTTATTCTCACCTGTGAGGGTTGCATATCAGTGGGAAGATACAAGCTAGTGATATTCTCAATAATAAAATAGGTCTTAATGCTGCTGGGGTCAAACAAAGTTATCAGCAACTGTTAACAGAAATGTCCCAACAAAAGCAGAAAGCTGGTACGCTGAACACTACAATCGATAACTTTATAAAAACCACTCATAGCTACTGGTCTGGACTTTTTCATTGTTACGAAATTGAAGATTTTCCTCGAACTAATAATGACTTAGAACATGCTTTTGGTATGCTACGTCATCATCAACGTCGTTGTACTGGTCGTAAGGTTGCCCCCTCATCCCTCGTTATTCGTGGTTCTGTCAAACTTGCCTGTGCGTAGGCGTAGCCCGTCGTAGACATCGCTACTAAACTTCATTCTTTTACTGCATCTGATTTAGCACAAGTTGATATTCATACTTGGCTCGAATTACGCTCTCAATTACAAAAACACTACGCATTGCCAGAATTGAACAGTATCGATTTCGCAGAGACCCCAAGGCTTACTTGGCTAATTTGGAAAGTCGTCTTCTCTAGTAAGTTTTGCCACGCTAGCGTAGGCACAGTCCGTCGTAGACATCGGACTTTGGGCAACCACAGGACAATATTTAGACCCTGGTATGGACTACTACCAGCAAAAATACCAAGAAAAAGTTCTTAAAAGTCTCAGGAACAAAGCTAATGCTCTCGGTCTTGAACTTGTGCCAATTTCTCCAGCTACGCTAAATACTTCATCCTCTCTAAACCATGCTACATAAGCTTTACGCAAAGTGTTTCTTCAGAGAGGGGTATATCGGTTCGATACCAAATATCATACAAATCCGAATAAAGAGATTGAAATGGGAAACCTAAGCGTATCAACTCGAAACTCATGTAGTGATGAATCAGATTAGCGGCGATTGCCCCATTTTGTTTGAACCCAATTTTCAACATAGTGATGACTTTAGTTTGTCACAGATGGTCGATCTGATTGCTGATACATTCGGCATTCACATTAAGCTCCACTATCAAGATACATTAAAGAAAAATCTTTTAACTCGCATCCGGGCGCTAGGATTATGCTCACTCAATGATTACTATCAGTTCTTGGTGACAAGAAATCAATTAATTCCTGGTGCGACAGAGTGGCAAGAACTAATCTCTTTACTCACTGTCACTGAAACTTATTTTTTTCGGGATCAGGGGCAAATGTCGCTGCTCAAAAATCAGCTGCTCCCAGAGTTAATCGAGCGCAAACGGGAGCTTAGTTTAACTCAGTGCAACGCTGCTAATGGAGAATTTTATCGGCCGACATTACGGCTTTGGAGTGCCGGGTGTTCGACTGGTGAAGAAGCTTACTCACTTGCCATTCTGGTGAAGGAACTAATCCCTGACAATCAGACATGGGACACTCTAATTTTAGGCACAGATATTAATCAACTCGCGATCGCACTGGCTCAACAAGGAATTTACAGTGATTGGTCTTTTCGGACAACCACTCCAGAGATCAAAAATCGCTACTTTCGATCCCACAAAAAAGGTTGGAAAATCGATCCTGCTATTCGAGCAATGGTCACATTTCAACCTGGAAACCTGATGCAAGATAACTTTCCCGCTTACGCATCCAGGATTCACGATTTCGATTTGATTATTTGCCGCAATGTGTTTATTTATTTTGACTTCAACGCGATCGCACAAGTTATAGAAAAGTTTTACTGCTCTCTGACACCGGGAGGGTTTCTGCTCACAGGGCACACGGAATTACACGGGCAAAAAACTGAACCGTTTCAGGTCAAAAATTTTCCGCAATCTGCGGTTTATCAAAGGCATATCTCACTCAACAAGCAGAGCAAAGTTTTAAATACCATAATACCTGCTGCCATTGAGAGCAGGGAAACCGAAAATTTTTCCCCCTCTCTCAATACGGTTCGGTTAACAAAGTTATCTGTTGAGGCGAGCAGGGGGAGAACAGAAGCAGGGAAAGAGAAATTGCTCAATATTAATAACTCTCTTCCCTCCCCTGCACCCCCTGCCTCAAGAGCTGATCCGAACCATCCCTCTATTCCAAGCTTGGAGACGGGCTTCGGCGTGAGCGCAAACACTCAAACTCTTTTAGATGCAGCTAAGGAATCGCTAATTCAAGAAGCTTATGCCAATGTAATTCAAATAGCGAAACAACTGATAGCTATTACCCCCCAACATTTTCAGGCATATTGTTTGATGGCAGAAGCTTACGCGAATTTTGGCGATTACTCCCAAGCGAATCAGGCATGTCAGCAGGCACTCCAGATTAACCCATTGGCGATCGAACCCTATCATTTGTTGGCTCAAATTGCCGAAGAGCAAGGAGATCGCGACAGTGCCAAATTATTTTTAAAACGTATTATTTATCTCGCTCCTAATTCTGTTACTGCTCACCTGGAATTGGGTTCTATATACGAACGAGAGGGAAATGAAAAACAGGCTCAAAAAACCTGGCGATCGCTTCTAGAAATTTTGCAAAATCTACCCCAACAAGCGATCGATTACCATAACCAGCAAACCCCTGCTGAATTAAAAGCACACGTTCTTAAGCACTTAAATTCAACTAGTTATGAGCCATGAATCTTATTTAATGTTTAAACTCAATCACTCACGCTATGGCATTCCGGCTACAGCCGTACAAGAACTCTTCTTTCTGCCAGAAGTGACTGCGATCGCGGAAACTCCCATCACAATTTTAGGCGTGATTAACCTGCGAGGGAAGTTTCTGCCCGTGATGGATTTATATCACCGTTTAGAACAAGCACGTCCCCCTTTTCAATTGACTGACAGCATGATTGTCCTGGAGTGGCAAACTCAACGAATTGGAATCATCGCCAATCAGGTGGATAGTGTGCAAGCGATCGCACCCGATCAGATCGCTGCAAATATCTGTGGTGAGTTAAAAGAGAGTTTGCCGGATGGATTGGTAACTGGCATTGCCAACGCTGAGGAGGGCATCGTTACATTGCTTAATCCTGAACTGTTGGTGCAATACGTCCTTATAGAGACTGCTTTCAATCCAAATTCTGATTTTCACAACGGCTCAGACGCACCAAAACACCCCTCTGATTCAGCCTTAAATCAGGGCTTATACGATCATTTCGATTCCCAGGAGCGACAGGTTTTTCGAGAGCGAACTGAAAGTCTGCGGTGTGCGATCGCTGACGAGGATTCGGCGTGGCTCTTGCCTCTAGCGGTTGTAGGGTTGGGGGGTGAGTACTTTGGGTTTGGCTTGGAAACGGTGCATGAGTTTACCGAGATTCACAAGATTACTCCGATTCCCTGCTGTCCGCCGCACATTGTTGGCAACATCAATTTACGGGGTGAAATTATCACCTTAATTAACATCAATGATGTAGTTGATCTGCCCATGAAGGGAGTGCGATCGCCTACGGTAGGGAGTACATCGCATCAGCAAGCGGTTGTCGTGCGCCTGGAGCAACGAGTGGCGGGGATTGCCGTCGATGACATTTTTGATGTGACGTATATTCATCCCTCGCAAATGACCCCGGCTCCAATTGCCCTGCATTCTGCCAAAGACGACTATCTCCAGGGGGTCGCACCTTACCGCGATCGGATGATGAGCATCATCAATTTGTCTAAACTGCTCACTTCAGAAGTGTTGGTTGTCAATGAAGAGGTCTAATACTAATTCGTAATTCGTAATTCGTAATTAAGAAGGTTTTACTTAGTCTGGGTTTCAGAGTTTGTAATTGTTTCATTATTTTCGTGAAATGGTCTAATATGCAATATAATTTCAAGCTCGGTCGAGTTGTTACCTTTGGGTTTGGTTCTGTATTTGTAGTCATGGTTGTGATTGGCATTGTCTCCAAGCTCACTACCAACAAGTTAGTAGAGTCCAATGGCTGGGTCAGCCACACTTACCAGGTTGAGGGACATCTAGAAAATATTAGCAAGCTACTAGTCGATGCCGAAACTGGACAGCGTGGCTTTATCTTAACCCAAAAGGCCAACTATTTGGAGCCTTACAACGCATCCGTTGCCAATTTTGAGAAAATCTTTGATGAGGTCAGCAAGCTGATTCAGGACAACCCGGAACAAGTGACACGGCTGAATCAGGTCAAGCAACTGGCAAAAGACAAAATGGCAGAACTTACTGAAACTATTGATTTGACACAGCAGGGAAAACGCCAGGAAGCCATGACTATCATCCTTTCCAATAAAGGCAAGCAGATCATGGATGAGATTCGGAGCAAACTGGCAGAGATGACGCAGATCGAGGATCGCTTGCTGGCAGACAGGCAACAGATAGCGCAGCAGACAGCATTCATGGCAGACTTGGTTTCCTTGGGAGGAACCACGATCGCAATACTATTTGGCTCATTTGTATTGTTCTTCATTGCCAGGGAAATTGTGCGACCGATTATGCAGGTTGCCAACGCGATCGCCTCCTCATCCAATGAAATTGCGGCTACGGTTGAGCAGCAAGAGCGAACAGCCAATCAACAGGCAACCTCGGTCAGCGAAACCACCACCACAATGGATGAACTCAGCGCTTCTGCTCAACAGTCTGCCCAGCAAGCCGCGACTGCTTTCACCAGCGCTCAACAGGTTTTAAATTTGGCCGATCAAGGTAATCAAACGATTACTCGCTCTCTAGAAGGGATGTCTGCCTTGAGTAATAGAGTCAGTACGGTAGCAGACCAAATGTTGCGCCTGAATGAACAAACCAAGCAAATTGGTAGTATTTCCGGGTTGGTGAGTGACCTAGCAAATCAGACTAATATGCTAGCGCTAAATGCAGCAGTAGAGGCAGTCCGAGCCGGGGAACAGGGCAAAGGGTTTGCAGTCGTCGCCGCCGAAATTCGCAAACTTGCAGATCAAAGCAAGCGATCGGCTGAAAAAATTAATGGGCTGGTGAATGACATTCAATCCGCCATCAACTCAACCGTTGTGATGACAGATGAAAGCACAAAAACTGCTGAACAGGGGGCGGTAATGACTAAGCAGACGGTGGAAGTATTTAGTAATGTCACCGATGCCGTCAACGGTATGGTGTTGAATATTCAACAAATCTCCCTCAACGCCAATCAGCAAGCAACGGCTGTGCAGCAAATCTTACAGGCAATGAATGCCCTCAATAGCTCTGCCAGAGAAACAGCCAGTGGCATCAGTCAGACTCGCGTTAGCACTCATCAACTTAATGATGCAGCCTCCAAATTACAGAGTGTTGTGTAATTTTTCCTTGATGCAAAAGTCCGATCGCAAAGATTACAAATGATAGAAATATTGGAAAATCCTTGAACTCATTCATTCACAAAAGATAACAAGATGGAAAGTAAGCGAAATTGGAAACTGAGATACTGGATTATGAGCAGCTATGCGGTTCCCATTCTGGCATTGGTAATTTCTGCGGGGCTGATATTCATTAATATCAACCTGGTGAGTCAGCGAGCGCAGGATTTAGTTTCTTCCTATAACGTTAATTCAGCGATTAATGCCCTTGCCACGAATGTACAGAGCGGTTCTAAATCAGTTCGAGGCTATTTGTTAGAAAAAAATCAGACATCCTTCGACGAATACCAAAAATCTCAAAGAAGCTTCAATGAGCTTTTGTCAAAGCTAATGTCACTTGCCAGAACAGAGCAAGAGCAACAGTCATTAACCAGGCTAGAGGGGCTGCTGAATAATTTAATGGTTGTCGAGGATGATTTGATTGGCAAAGTGAATCAAAGCAAGGTTCAGGAAGCTATTGAAACCTGGAGTAACGAAAATGCCCGCAGTATGGTTGATCGTCTGACAAGTGCGATCAATGAAATTCAGCACCGAGAAGACCAGAATGTGATCGTGGCTGCCAAGCAACAGCAAGCAGCGCTTGATAGGCTCAAGCTCACAATTCTGTCCGCGACTGGACTTTCCTTGCTGTTGTCGGTTTTGACTGGCATCTGGATAATTAGCCGCACTGCTCGACGGATAAATGAATCAGCCAGTGCGATCGCCACCTCGACCGCTGAAATTGCCGCCACAATCGAGCAACAAGAACGCACTGCCAACCAACAGGCAGTCTCGGTCAGCGAAACCACCACTACAATGGACGAACTCAGCGCCTCTGCTCAACAGTCTGCCCAGCAAGCATCCACTGCCTCAACCAGCGCTCAACAGGTCTTAAATTTGGCAGATCAAGGCAATCAATCACTGAACCGCACCCTGGAAGGAATGGCAGCCTTGAGCCACAGAGTCAGTGCAGTAGCAGACCAAATGCTGCGCCTGAACGAACAAACAAAGCAAATTGGCAGTATTTCCGGGTTGGTAAGTGACCTAGCAAATCAAACCAATATGCTAGCGCTAAATGCAGCAGTAGAGGCAGTCCGCGCGGGGGAACAGGGCAAGGGCTTTGCAGTCGTCGCCGCCGAAATTCGCAAACTGGCAGACCAAAGCAAGAAATCAGCTGAAAAAATTAATGTGCTGGTCAATGATATTCAATCCGCCATCAACTCAACCGTTGTGATGACAGATGAAAGTACAAAAACTGCTGAACAGGGGGCGGCAATAACTAAGCAGACGGTGGAGGTCTTTACCAGTGTTACCGAGTCCGTCAACCGGATGGTGTTAAATATTCAGCAAATCTCGCTAAATGCTAGCCAGCAATCCACTGCGGTTCAGCAAATTTTACAGGCAATGAATGCACTCAATAACTCTGCTAGAGAAACAGCCATCGGCATCAGTCAGACTCGCGTTAGCACTCACCAACTCAATGATGCAGCCTACAAACTACAGAGTGTTGTGTAATCTTCCCTTGATGCAACGAAGAGGCAGGGGGCAGGGAGCAGGGGGAAATGACCCCATCAAGAACTGCTGTGAAGCCTACTGTTACACACAAATTTTTTAGAGTTACTGCGTAGTTAATTTTTGCAGGTCGATGCAATAAAGGTGCAGATCAAGAGACTTGTGTGTATACCGTAGCTTTAAGCATGGGGTCAATCTAAAATCCAAAATTGTGTAATAGCAATATCTGGAAATTCTTGAACTCGTTCACTCACAGAACATAACAAGATGGAAAGCAAGCGAAACTGGAGACTAAGATACTGGATTATTGGCGGGTATGCTGTTTCCGTGCTGGCATTGTTAATTTCTGCCGGAGCAACAATCATCAATATCAACATGGTGAACCACCGATCAGAAAATTTACTGTCTTCTTATGAGGTCAATTCAGCAATTGATGATTTTGCTGTTAGTGTGCAAAGTGGTTCTAAATCAACCCGGGGCTATTTATTAGAAAAAAATCAGCAATCCCCTGAGAACTACCAAAAGACACGAAAGAACTCCAGGGACTTTTTAGCAAAACTGATCGCACTTGCCAGATCGCAACAGGAGCTACAATCTTTAACCAAATTGGAAGAACTGCTGAATAAACTGCTTGCTTTTCAAGACATCCTGATTGAAAAGGTGGATGAGGGCAAAGTCAAAGAAGCCATTGAAACCTGGAGCAAGGGAAATGCCCGTGCTCTAGTTCAGGATGTCGTAGACATGATTGAAGAAATGCAGCAGCGAGAAGATCAGATTTTTGCAACCACCGCGAAACAGCAGCAAGAGGCGCTCAATGCCCTCAAGTTCACGGTGATGCTAGCAAGTGGACTCTCCCTAAAGATTAGCACCTTGGTAAGGGACATTCAATCTGCCATCAGCATGACTGTCGTTGTCACCCATGAAGGCACTAAAACTGTAGAAGAAGGGACGCGAGTTGCCCAGGAAACGTCAGAATCCTTTGCTGGTGTAGAAGGTGCAGTGAATAACATTGTCATCAACAGTCAACAGATTTCACTCAATATTAACCAGCAACCGATCGCCATTCAGCAAATTGTCTCTGCCATGAATGACTTGAATATTGCTGCGCGTGAAACTGCCAGTGGCATTAGCCAGATCCGCTTTGGTACTCAACAACTAAACGAGTCAGCGCAAGCATTCAAGGCAATTATTTAGTCGCTCAACCCCTAACTACTTAAAACTATGATGATCGATGATGAAGAACTGAGAGACGTTTTCAAAGTAGCCAGCGAAGAACACCTGCAAAATCTGGATGATGGATTGCTGCATCTGGAAAACCATCCCGACGATTTGGCTGTCCTGGAAGCCTTGATGCGAGAGGCGCATTCCCTAAAAGGCGATGCCAATATGCTGGGAGTAAAAGATGTAGGCACTCTGGCACATCAAATTGAGCATATTTTGACTCAACTCAAGCAACAAGAAAACCCTGCATCCTCGTTGGGCAATGCTACAACAGACTCACCCTATGAACGCCTTGCTCATGCGATCGCTGCTATCCGCAAACTCGTTCATGAAGCCGTCACCGGAGAACCTGCCAGGGTTGATACCTTTTCTGTTCTGGCAGAATTGATGGGAGCGCAGCCAGGAAAAAGGGAAGATAATCCAAGTCAAGAGCCAGAAGTCAACAGTATTGAAGTCACAATCACAGTAAAAAACAATACTTTTGATAGTAATCAAGAGCCAAAGGAAAACGGAGCAATCCAAAATCGTTCGACTGAGCGACTTGTGCCGAGCATCTCGACTTCTCTGCGAGACGCTACGCGAACGCTCGATGGAACCAGAGCCGAGGTAAGCCGAAGTCCAAAATCCCTCACCAATAGCTACCGCATCGAAACCATCCGCGTTGGCACTCGCCATCTGGATACGTTGATGACGCAAGCAGGGGAGTTAACTGTAACCAAAATTCGGATTGCTCATCGACTGAGAGAAATTGAAGCGATCGCTAATCTGTGGGAAGAATGGAACCGAGATTTGTTCACTAATCGGTTTGCGTTCAGCCGAGAGCAACAGGGTAACGTCGCCTTCCAACGTCTGGAAACCTTTCATCATCACTCTGAAGAACGATTAGAGCAATTGGGTCATTTGGTGAAAACCCTGCGGAGTTCCCTTTCGGAAGACACAACCCGACTGGAACAACTAAGTGGCGATCTAGAAGAGGGTATTCGTACCCTGCGATTGCTGCCCTTTGCAACGATTTTCAACCTCTTCCCCCGGATGGTACGCGATCTGGCGCAGCAGCAGGGAAAATTGGTGGAGTTGATCCTCGAAGGCAAAGATACCCTTGCCGACAAACGCCTGTTGGAAGAAATGAAAGATCCGCTAATGCACATCCTGCGAAATGCGATCGATCACGGAATTGAGCCACCACAGGAACGGGAACGGCTAGGAAAATCCACAACGGCAACAATTCGGCTCAGGGCTTACCAGACTCCCACTAACATTGTGCTGGAAATCAGTGATGATGGACGGGGGCTTAACCTGGATAAAATCAAACAAATAGCGGTGAAGCGGGGCATTTGCGGGGAGGAAGAATCGGCAGCAATGACTCCCAGCCAGATCCAGGCGTTGATCTTCGCACCGGGGTTTTCAACAGCTCCCCAAGTTACAGAAGTATCAGGACGGGGTGTGGGGCTGGATGTAGTGCAAACCAATGTCGAGAAATTGAAAGGTACGATTGAGGTGGAATCGTTTCCCGGACTGGGATGCACACTGCGCGTCAATCTCGGTATCACCTTAGCAACTGCCCATGTCTTGATTGTGCAAGTGAATCAAATGCCCTACGCCATCCCAGTGGAGTTTGTACAAACTGCTTGCTTGATCAAATCAGAAGAGATTTTCCCCTTGGAGGGACGCGACACGATAATTCGGGATAGCAAACCCATTTCGGTTGTGCAATTGGCTGATCTATTAGAATTGCCGCCGATGCCATCTGAATTAACTCAAGAAACGGCACTTTCCTGTATTATTCTCCAGGTTGGGCAAGCACAACTGGGTATAGTGGTGGATACCTTAGTGGATGAGCAAGATGTACTGATTAAACCCCAAAGTCAGTTACTTAAACGAGTCCGCAATGTTTCTGGAGCAACAATTTTAGGCACTGGAGATGTGTGTATGGTGCTGAATCCCCAGGATTTGGTCAAGTCAGCCCGATCACGATCGCAGTCCATCTCTTCTACCCAAACTCGTCAACTTGCGCCTACAAAACCAACCGTCTTATTAGTGGAAGATTCTATTGCCACACGCACTCAAGAAAAGCGGATTTTAGAAACCGCAGGTTATCAAGTGATTACTGCTGTGGATGGTTTGGATGGATTGAACAAGCTGCGATCGCACACCGTTGATGCCGTTGTTAGCGATGTGCAAATGCCGAATCTCGATGGCTTGGGGTTAACTGCCAAAATCCGCCAATATCAAGAATATAGCGAACTTCCAATTATCCTGGTTACTTCCCTTGCCAGCGATGAAGATAAACGTCGGGGTGCGGAAGCCGGAGCCAATGCCTACATTATCAAAGGCAGCTTTAATCAAGAAGCCTTGCTGTCAGCCCTCAAACGGTTAGTGTAGAGGTTTTCGGATTGAATGAAGAATAATTTTATCGTAAAATCTCAACTTACTGTCAATTGATGAAAAACTCTGCCCCGATTCGCGTCTTTCTGGTGGAGGATTCCCTCGTCGCCTTAACCATCCTCAAGCGGATTCTGGCGAGTTCCCTGGAAGTAGATGTGGTGGGAACTGCTCCCAACGGCGTGGAAGCATTGGAGCGAATTCCAGCCGCACAGCCCCAGGTAATCTGCACCGATCTACACATGCCCAAAATGGATGGACTGGAACTCACCCGCCGGATTATGACAGACTATCCCCGTCCTATTCTGGTAATCAGCACCTCCGTCAACACCCAAGAAGATTCCCGCAATGTTTTTAAACTGCTGCAAGCGGGTGCTTTAGATGTTTTTCCCAAACCCAACATTGACTCACTTTCAGACTATGAACACATCAAGCACGAATTAATCAACCGGATCAAAGTTCTGGCAGGGGTTACAGTCTTTACTCGCCACACTTCCCGAACTGCGACGGTAGAACCTAGAACGCATCCTGTTAGCCCTAAAAAAAAGCCAGAACCATTTAGCCCAAAACCTGTCAGTAACTCGCAATTCTCCATTCGTAATTCCCCATCCCTGCCCAAAATCGTGGCGATCGGAGCCTCCACAGGCGGCCCCCAGGCATTGTACGCGATCTTAAAACAACTGCCTGCCAACTTTCCCGTACCCATTCTGTGCGTCCAACATATCAGCGAAGGATTTCTGCAAGGACTGGTAGATTGGCTGGCAGCAGAATGTTTCCTGCGCGTGACGATCGCCCAACCGGGAGAATTTCCCAAACCGGGTACTGTCTACTTCGCTCCCGAACGACAACACCTGCAACTCGACACTCAAGGGCGATTAAGCACCATCAGCACCCCTGCCGTTTCCGGGCATCGTCCCTCCGTCACAGCTTTGTTTCAAGCCGTTGCCACCTGCTACCCGCGATCGGCGGTTGGTATTTTGCTGACTGGCATGGGACGCGATGGTGCAGATGGGTTACAAGCGATCGCCCAAGCCGGAGGCACTACCATTGCCCAGGATGAACAAACGTGCGTTGTCTTTGGGATGCCCAAAGAAGCGATCGCTCTGGGAGCCGCCCAACATATTTTGGCGATCGGCGAAATTGCTCCTATGCTATTGAATCGAATCTGCTACATCAACTCTAGACATTCTTAGACATGCTTTCGTCCATTTGACGTTTTATCGTCTGTGTAATATCTGTAATCAGGAGCTAATAAATTTTCGTACAGCTTCGCGCAATTGTTCAGCATCAAAAGGTTTGATTAGATATTCTGTTGCACCCGCCAGATGACCCTTCACCCGGTCGAAGGGGGAATCTTGAGAAGTTACCATAATCACAGGCAAATGCTGAAATTGCGGCAGGCTTCGCACTGTGCGGCAAAACTCCAACCCGTTTACATCCGGCATCTGCACATCCAATAGCAAGACTGAAATCCGTTGATGATAAATGATCGACAGAGCATCAAGTGCGTTAGCGGCTGTTATTACTTGATAGCCCGGTTCTAACGCTCGTTTAATCATTTGATGAATCACAGGGCTATCATCAAGCGCGAGAACAATCGGTGAGCTTGTCGTACCATTTGACATACTTTACAGTCGATGAGTCAATCATCGTTGGCGTTTACCCTAGCATTCCCAAAGAAAGACTTGAATAACTGATATTTTGATAATTTTATACACACTTCAAGTCCTTTTAACCAGAGGCTCAACCGGAATTTGAATCAAGAACTCGCTGCCTTTCCCAAGTTCTGAGGAGCATTTTAAAATGCCACCATGTTTTTCAACCACAATTTGGTAGCTGATGGACAGTCCTAGCCCGGTTCCCTTGCCGATGGGTTTGGTGGTGAAGAATGGATTGAAGAGTTTTTGCTGGGTTGTTTCTGTCATCCCAGAACCGTTATCTCGAATCCGAATCACTACACTATCTGCGTGGGAAACTTGAGATAGATCGGAACTACCCGATTTTTCTCTACTAATCAGTTCTGTTTGAATGGTAATGATCGGATTAGGCGTTTCATCTAAGGCATCGATCGCATTACCCAAAAGATTCATAAATACTTGATTCAATTGCCCCGCATAACAATCAACAGGTGGTAAATTTTCGTATGCTTTAATCACTTGAATCTCAAACTTGGCACTGGTTAATTTCAAGCGACTCTTCAAAATCAACAACGTGTTTTCAATCCCTTCATGGATATCCACAGGTTTCATCTCGGCTTCATCCAGACGCGAGAAGTTCCGCAAAGATAAGACAATTTGCCGAATTCGTTCTGCACCCATTCGCATGGACGACAATAGATTAGGCAAATCTTGTGTTAAAAAATCAAAGTCGATGTCCTCCATCTTTTCCTGAATAGCACCAGTTGCATTGGGATAACTTCCCTGATAAAGACGCAATAGTTCCAGTAAATCCCGAACATAGTCGGTTGCATAAGCAATATTACCGTTAATAAAGTTGACCGGGTTATTGATTTCGTGGGCAACTCCGGCTACCAATTGTCCCAGGCTCGACATCTTCTCTTGCTGTATCAGTTGCATTTGAGTTTGCTGTAACTGACTCAGGGCGTTCCCTAGATAGGTGGCTTGAGTTTGAGCGGCAAAGGCGGTTGCTCGTGTTTGGGCAAGCAGTTCTGCTTGATCGAGAGCGATCGCTACTTGATCGGTGACAGCTTTGAGTAACCGGACTTCGCTATCAGTCCATTGGCGCGAACCACGACAGTGATGGCAAATAATAGCACCCAATTGACTAGAATGGGTTCTCAGTGGCAGCAACAGCATTGAGGTGACTGCCAGTTGATGCAGCAGGGCGCGATCCTCCAAGGTGAGTGCTTCTGAGGTAGTAGAAACATCCTCAATTCGTAGCATATCTAGGTTTAAGATAGTTTCTGCTAGAACGGAGCCATGCCCAAGAGGAAGTTCTCCTAGCGCCATCTGGATCTCTGGGTTAGTCGCTTCGTGAGTCACCATAAAGTTGAACTGATCTTTGTTGGGCAGACACCACACAAAGTCACAACGATCGACTTGCAACAGAGTATGAATCTCATTTACTGCCGTTTGTAGAATCGTGTCCAGATCCAGAGAATTACGGATTTGATTTGCCAGATTAAACAGAATTGAATCTTGTTGACCAACCAATTCCTGAGTAATCAATTGCTGCTTTAGTTGTTTGATTTCCGGGATCATTTGACGCAGCTTTGTGGTGTTGCGTTTTAGCTCCAATTGCGCTATTACTTGGTGGCTGAGTGTCTGTAATCCTTTCTGCTGTTTCTGGCTCAGATTGCGCGGTTCAAAGTCCATGACGCAGAGTGTACCCAGGACACAACCGCCAGCCGTTACCAGAGGGACTCCGGCATAAAACCGGATATTGGGAGCATTTATAACGAAGGGATTGGTGGCAAAGTGGGGTTCGGCCAGAGTATCTGGAATCACAAAGACATCTGATTGGCAAATGGTGTGGTTACAAAACGCCAGGTCTCGGCGAATTTCTGTTAATGTGATTCCGACTTTAGACTTAACCCACTGGCGATCGGCTCCGATAAAACCCACCAACGCCATTGGAGTTTGGCACAGATCGGCTGCCAGTGCCGTCAATTCATCCAATGCCTGATTGGGTGCCGTATCCAAACCCTGAAACTGATATACTGCTTTAAGTCGTGTCAGTTCGTTGGTGCAGGGCATCGTTGTGCAGGAGAGCATGGAATCAATTAATAATTTAGGAATTTTCATAGTTTTTTTAATTAAGGTGCGAGCGCTAATGTAACAGTGAAACAGGTACATTTGTAATCACTACTTTAAGTTTTTCTAAAGCTTTAGATTTGATAAGTGGTTATTTTGTAGCAATACAAATTATGAATGCAAGCTTAAGTATAACGCCGTTCACTTCGATACGGTTAATGGCAAGCAGATTGTAAAACTTATCCAGCCCTGACTGCTTGTGACTTCAATTGTGCCTTGGAGATATTGCACCAGCTTTTTCACCAAAGCTAATCCTAATCCTGTATCAGTATTTTGTACCTTGCGGGGGGACAAAATTGTTTAGAATGCTTATATTGCAAAGAGTGTAGCAATTTGTGGTAAAAGAAAAAGAGCCTTCATTTGCAACAAGGTCTATTTAATGATAATGTTACCAGAATTCTACGAAACAAACCTCAAGCGAGAATTGGGACGTGCAGAATATTTATTACTAAAAATTCTGATTAATTTATTACAATCAATAAAAACTGTTAGCATTGAAGCACTGGCTACTGCTTTACCTATCCCCATATTTTTTGAAAGTAGAAGAAAGAAGATTCAAAGATTTTTGTCTTTAAATTACATAAATATTGAAGAAATTTGGTTCCCAATTATTAAAAGCTGGCTAGAGATATATTTTCCCTTAAATGAAGTTATTTATTTAGTAATTGACCGGACTAATTGGGGATGTATTAATCTGTTAATGATTAGTGTGGTTTGGGATAAAAGGTCTATTCCAATATATTTTAAGCTATAGGAATCATATTTGATTTTTGAAAAAGACTACGAGATAATACTGAGGTAAATATCGGTCTAAGAGTGAACCATGATAAATCAGCATCTACAAGGGGCGATACCTTCGGTGAGCTTCGCTAACGCAGAACTACAAGAATTTATAGATGCTCGTTCAGATGCGCGTGAAGTCAGGAAAGCATTGGCAGTCAAACTGATTTATCAAGGCTACAAGTATGAAGAAATTCAAACAATTTTAGATGTGTCAGTTGGTTCGATAACAAGTTGGAAGCAAAGTTACGAGGAATATGGGGTTTCGGGACTGCATCTGAGCTATAAGGGCAGGAAAAGCTATTTGAGTACTGAACAACGAGAAGAAGTATTAAGTTGGCTACAAACGAAGGCATATTGGGAACTAGGTGAACTGGAATATAAACTAGCGTTTGAATATGATGTCACTTACGAGTCGAAACGCAGCTATTACGAATTATTTGATGCGGCTGGAATCAGTTGGAAGAAAACCACAAAGCTCAATCCCAAAACAGACTATGAGGCTGTAGCTGT
>NZ_JADEXT010000102.1:0-7345 GCF_015206985.1 Nostoc sp. LEGE 12447
TGAACATCGTTAGGCAACTGATTAGAGATGACAAACCATCGATTCTGAAGAGATTGAAAATAAACCCTCAACAATCAGATGATAACGGGGAGCATCTACAGTTTCGACGCTAACTTATCAGTTATCAATTATCAGGTATCAGATATTTCCATTAATTCATTCATTCATTCATTCATTCATTCATTCATAGGTTAGTTGTTTACTGATAACTGTTCACTGTTTTTACTGGTATTGTTATTCCCACTATTTTTAACTGCTTACCTAAGACAAAATTTACTAGTTTCTGACCGCTCACTAAAATTATTTTGTCGGGGCGACGAATCAATTGTTTTGATAACTGTCCAGTTATGCCAGTATGCACGAAGAATCCACCATTAGCTCCTTCTCCTTCAATACAGCATACGAAATCTTTGATGTGTTTTGGGCTAATGTAATCAGCATAACGCTTAACCTGGATTACATAAAGCTTTCCCAAAATCAACACGCGACCATCTATCCCGCCGTCACAGGTGTACCGAAAGTTGCGTTGAATTTGCCACCCCTGTTCAAAGCAGCAAGTGAGTACCAATTCCTCAAAAACGTAGGGTGATATCCTACGCAGTGTGGCGATTACTACTGGTAATTTGGCTAATTGAGTTCTGCTACGAAGCTCAAGTAATACTTGACTAGCGTACTCAATATTATTCAAGTGTTTTTTAAGCTTTTTAGGTAATCTAACCCTTGGTGTTCGCGCTGGGCTTGGTAGTAATTGCTTCTTAAAATTTTTAGCTAAGAAAGCCTTTTGGGTTGCTACTGAGCTTTGTTGTACAGGCTTGTTAAAGTTTTTAGCTAAGAAAGTCTTTTGCGTTGGTGCTGGGCTTTGTCGTACAAAATTTTGAGATGAAATGTCAGACGATTTTGTACTCTTAGGTAGTAATGGCGATTGCTTAAAACTTTGGGAACGATACTTTGACTTTGGCATTGAAGGTGGAAATAATACAAACAGCCAAGCTAGAAAAATTATTCCACCCAGTGCAAACAACAAACCAATGATTAGGATTAGTATCATTTTTACGCTCCCCTTTGATCATGGAACACCCGGATTTCTCACCACACCCCTCAAAGTCTGCGCTTATGCTCTTGAGCAGGTTCGCTAGTAGGAGAGTTCAATGTGCCAAGTTCAATCCCCTCTGCCCAATATTCCCTCAAGCTTGTGAGAAATGCGGGCTTACCTGTGGATATTTCTAAATTGTGATTCTTGTTGAGAATCCTGCTGAATTTGATGATGCATATCAACAACAGATTGAATTTTATCAAGTGCCTGTAACTGTTTCTCACTTACGTTAGGCGATAAAACTCCATCAGTGAGAACAGTCTCGCCGTTTTTGGCACGAACAATTACATTATCGCCAAGGCGTTCAAAATCAAAATTTGTACTTTTAAAACTCTTAGAACCATCAGGGTTATCTTTGCCCAAGATATTCAGCATTGCTTTGACACTCTGTTCAATTGCTTGACCTTTAACATCATCAACAGTAGCCCGTAATTCAGTTCGAGTATTGTCAATAGCTGACTTAACACCCATAAGGCTTTGCTCAATAGTGTTTTTAACACCATCTGCTTGTGTACGCAACTCTTGAGTTAAGTTACCAACTTGTTGATTGAGTTCATTTCTTACACTGTTAGTCTGATATTTAACTTCATCCTTGAAGCTAGTAATTTGTTCATTAATTTGAGATTTAAGTGAAGTAATTTCCTTTCTGAGCTTCGTTACTTCGGGTGTCAGCACATCTAAAAGGCGCTCAAAAACATTCTTGGCAGTTTGTTTTACCTTGTTCTCAACCGTACGCACCCAATTTTGAAGAACCGTATTTTGAACTTGTGGTAAAAACTGTTCATTTACCTGTGACAATGCTTTTTGGGTGTTTTCAATCAACTGTTGCTGCTTCTCCAAGGATTTACTCATTTCGGCAACTTGAGCAGCTAGTTGTGATAAAGATTCGGGTGAAAGCTGTTCTGATTTGATACTATCTACAAGTTTTTGTTGTTCACTTAGTTTTTTCTGCAATACTTGCACTTGTTTTCCTAAAGCTTCTACACTGTAGATTCGCTCATTACTTACAACTTTATTTTTCTGTGATGCCGGAGCTAAACCTAATTTGTCAGTCAGTACTTCTCCATTTTTAATATGGAATACTTTTTCATGACCAATTTTAATAGAAATTGCACCTTGAGAATTTTTTGGGTCAGACAGAGCTTTTTTTAAGTTCTCTACTATCGTTGGTGTTAATAAGTTTTTAGAGGGTGATTCTCCCAATGTTCCTTGATAAACTTTGCTAGAGCTAGAGTAAATATGAACATCCTTGCTGGGATCTAATCCTTTTTCTTTAGCTTTGGCATGGATGAGTTTGAGGAGAGATTCTAAAATTTCTAGATAATCTCGCTTAATCTCTTTAGCTTCACCATCATCAATCATTATTTTCACCTTTGAGAATTGACTGAATTAACACATCGGGATTAATCGCTACTTCTGGTAAAACTATCCCACCGAGTTTATTAAGAACCTGTCTACCTTCAATTTCAATGTAAGCAAATTCTCCATCAATCATCACTGTTATCGATGATGTATTTTTTTCAGCATGAGATGGGACATAATCTTTCAGAACACCATTTAACACAAAAATATTGGCATCATCTGCATCGCCACTATAGACTTCAATACACTCAGGAAGATAGTTAGCATCAAAAGGCAAGTTATCCCAACTATCAGCAGTGTTTAAAATCTCGCTCGGATATTTATCTGCTAGGGCTGCTATATCAGGAGGAAGTTTAGCAATTTGTTTTCTATCATAATCAGAGAACGGGTAAAACTTACTTGGTGACATGAAATTTCTCCTTCGGATTTTCAGCTTTAATTTGATTCCAGATAATATTTACTTAAATCAGACTCGCATATTCTGATAGCTGCTCTTGAGTTTCTATCAAAGGCAACAATTTTAATGCCTCTGCTCGACGAATTCTCATTTCTTCATCTGCTGGAGTTAAGAGAGTAGACTTTTTAGATAAAAACTTTTGAAACTCGTACCAAGCTTTCACACTGTCAGTTTCAGATTGGATTTCATGCTGAGGAATCTTAATTGATTGCAAGATTGGCAAACTTATTTGACCACGAGAACGGAAACCTGGACTAATAATTACTGCTTTCCCCGATGGTAAAGTGTTAAATTGATTGACATCAAATAACTTGCGAGTACTGTTTTGGTCAGAATTAGAAATGCTTGCACCACCCTTACCTCCTGATGAGCGAGAACGTTGCTTGTATTTAATTTCCTCTTCACCTAAAAACTTACTAAATCGTTCGGCGGCTACATCATCTTGGGGATTAAAGAATGCTTTGGTCGCACAACCACCAAATATTGCATTAGTTGTGTTTTCACCATAGGATTCAATCAGCATTGATAAGTTTTGCAAGCCCAGCAGAGAGATTAAGCCATCTTCCCGATTCTGATTCAGCCAATCAACCAGTGCTGGTAAATAAAGAGTAGGTAATTCGTCAATCCCTAATACCAAAGGACAAGTACGTTTGTTAGCTACATTCCGGCTCACTAATAGATGCAGAATCGAGACAAGCAAAGGGGCAATTACATCACGCTTCTCTTTGTTCATCCCGAAAATCACCATCTGCCGTCCCTTCAAATCCAGTGGAATATTAGTTTTTCCACAGAATGCTGCTAATGCCGAGGGAACCATGAAACGGCTGAACAATCCGCTAGCTGTACCCACAATACTAGCTGCTGTTTCTGGCGACCCTGCAACAGATACAAACTGTGCAAAAGCCTCTCTAACCATGAAATTCAGATTTTCTGCTTGCTCAATGCGCTTAACTAACTTTGGCAATCCTAGTATCGCTTGGCACATCATGATATCTGGATACTCTGTGCCCTTTGCCAGCATAAAAACGGCTTGGACTAACTGATCTCCAGCATTGGTGAAAAAGCTATTTCCAGAATCTTTATCACCGAGTTGGAAATTGCGATTGAGTGTAATCGCAAGCTGCCGTGCCATTTCTGAGTCTTCATTACTGCGAAGAAAGTCTATAGGGTTGGCAACTGCTGATTCTGCAAAGCCTGGGGCAAGCACAGTAACTTGATAACCGCGTTCTATCGCATACCCTGCAAGTATTGGAGCTTGCCCTTTAGATGGAGAATCAGCTGATTCCTGGGAGGCGTATTTGAAATCATATAAAGCCAGAGGTAAACCCTGATCAATTACAGAGCGAATCAGGGGATTAATCATTGAAAATGACTTTCCACTCCCTGGGCCACCACAAACTAGGATGCCTCGCTGTGCCTCTGGAAAATAAAGGGTTGTTGAATCTTCAGGGATGCAAGTTCTACGGACACCATTAATAACCTCGCTCGTTATATTCTTGGGAGTTCCCACATACAGCGATACTCGGTTATGCAAGCGTTGCTGGATTTGTTTACACGCCAACTGACGAGCCGCTGTTTTCTCTCTTGTCCCGCCCCACCGCGCTGTCGCTAGCTTGGCAATACCTCCCCTACTATCGATGATTTTGGCGATTACAATCACCGCGCCACAAACGAGTACCCCTAAACCTGCGGGAGAAAACAGCGCTGATTCAAGTCCTGCGGGAATAAATTGATTTGGCTTAACAATAGTGTTTGCGGTTCCTGTCATCGCCCAGTCCCCACAATCACCAAATCATTCTCGCTCACGGGCAACCAGGGAACTGGCCCAATGAAGTAAGGAGTGCAAGTTTTCTGCTGGAATGGCGGTCGCGCACAGATCCTAAAGAACAAGCCAAAGTCGGCAGTCCCCTTCGATTCATTAACTCCAGTTAGCGCTACCTTGAATCCACTACCATAAACCAACCGCCCCGTGGGTTCCTTGCCCCCATTCACGGCGGCTAGAATTCCATAACCACCCAAAACTAGCTGGGATGAACCAGATGCCCAACGCTTACCATACAAGCTACCTTCAGAACCGACAAAATCCCCCATCTCTAAGTATGAGCATTCAATGCTTGGAGGACAGGCGACCTCTTCAGTGCGGTCGCCTCTGACAACGCTGCCAGACACAAAGTAATCATTCCCAGCCCTTGCATCGCCTTTTTCAGCCGCCCCAAGTACAACCGACGCGATACCCACAACATCTATGCCAGAGCTAATAGGCTGAGGCATTTTATCAAAGGGCACTTGACTTAATTTAGGAATTTGATTGACATAAGCTTGCTGCCATGCTTTAAACTTTCCTAATTGAGTTTTGTCCAACCCAGGAATTGAATCAAGCGAATATTTGCTTAGGTCAATCTTATCTAGTGTCAGGTTTGCGACTTGAGGATTTGAGGCTATGGACTGAGAAATAGTGCCGCCGCCGCCGTTCTTGGAGAATAGTTCGGCTAATGGGGGAACTTCTGATAGGCTCAGATTGCTTAATTCAGGCATTGCTTTAACTAATGTTTTTGGCGTTTGCCATTGGATTAATCCAAAGTCTTTGAGGGTGGGTTTGGTGGTTGTGGCTGTAGTGGGCAAAGCCACTGTGCTAATGGACTTTAAGCTCAAGGCAGACATCTTAAAGGCATCATCTGCATCGCCCAACATCACAACAGAATCTACTTTTTGCCCTGCTGTCCACGAACGCGAGGGATCGTATCCAAAAACTGAAATCAGGTTTTTAGGTATCTTTAAAAATCCAGGCTGCTGAACGGGTGGCAAAGTATCCCATGTGATTTTTGACCAGTCGGGGGCAGCAGTTTTGTAATTCCCTTGGGAATGCTCAATTGTCGGGGTAGTTGTCGGTGTCTCTGCGATTGAGGCGGAAAGTGGAACCAGGGAGACGAAAGCAGTCAGTAGAAAGAGTTTAAACTTCATGATTTTAACAACAGTAAGAGTTAATAACTAGGCTGTTACGGAAAATATCAACAATTCATTTCCCCACCTACACAAATAGAGAAACTCGTCTAGTTTTTTACGAAGAAATTTTAACAATTCACTCACAATCGCCCCCATTCAAGTAATTGATAAAAAGTGGTTTTATCGACCTGAGAAAGTGAAATTGCCTCATCTCTTGTCTTGCCACGCCGTAATAGTTTGATAGCATCTTGCACCTTGTTCCATGTGGTAGATCCGGGTTTAACTTGACCTTTGCGCCCAGCTTCTGCTAGCCCAAAAGCGAGAGCATTAGCATCGTTTCTCTGAATCGCACCATTTAGCGTAGTCCCAGGATTGGGGCGCATTAAGGCAACAGGCTGAGGCTTTTGAACTGTTATTGTTTGTGGTGGCGGCGAGGGCTGCGGGAAGTCTGGCGGCGCTGATTGCGGTTTTTCAACTGTTAGCGGTTGCGGCGTTCGCGGACGCGTAATTGGCAATGGGCGCTCCGAATCCGATTTAATCACCAAGCTTGTATAGGCTGGGTTGCCAGTAGCAGGGACTATCTTAAATTGATATTGTTTTTCATTGGTAAGTACTGTAATTTGAGTGCTTCCATTGCTACTAGAGGTAACAGGAAACTTGATCGGGTCAATCTGGCGAAGAAAGATTACAGTCGCTTTACCTCCTGCACATTCAGAATCGCCGCCTGATGACTGGCATAAACCACCGTTTGAGGTAAATGCGAAGCGACTTGGATCGCCAATCCAAACTTGCTTGATAGTTTCCCCAGTGGACATCAAATTAATAGTTAATCCATAGCCTTTCCACACCTTTAATTCGATAGCGTTGGAGTTTGCATCATTCTCGTAAACCGTTCGGATGGGCATTGCTACCACGCTTGAGGCAGTAGCTATTAAGAAGCTTGTAACAATAGCGAGTTTATTTAACATTTTTCCATTTTTACTGGGAACAGGGAAGATAAATTATTGTTGTAGCTTTTTTATAAGAGCAATAATCATTCGGCGGTCATTATCTCAATCTCATGTTAAAAACCATCAGTTTTTCCTGTTCCCTGTTCCCTCATAACGATATTGTTTGATTAACGAATATTTGCACTGGCTTACCAACATCGATCACAAATACTTCTTCTCTACCACTTAACTGTTGAGAACGGGCGACATTTGAACTTTTGATATTATCGAGAACACTATTAAATGCACCCTCTCCAAAAGCGGCGGATAGGTCTTTTTGATCGTTGGTAGTGGAGCTAGTAGAGAAGCCATTAGAGTTACTGCTGACTTGAGTTATGGGGCGATTCTGTACTTCGGCAGCTTTGGCGACTCCTGCAACAATAGCAGAGATGAAATTGTTGCCCAGATTACTGCCTCTGCGAGACTCTGCTTTTAAGAAACCACCATCCTTGGCCATTATCAGAACGGCATTTTCTGGGAGTTGCTTTTCTTGCGTATCGC
>NZ_JADEXT010000068.1:0-22935 GCF_015206985.1 Nostoc sp. LEGE 12447
TTGCTTTCAAACTATAATATTTTCAAGGTTCGGTATCCCTTTTCGCGAGTCGCTTTAAGCTCTCCGCTTCAGGCACTTATTCAATATAGCGAACACAACTCTTTGTGTCAACTATTTTCTCCAAAAACATTTTGGACAGCTTTTCTATCGCCATCAAAGCCTTAGAGTGTAAGAGTTTTAAGCTATAGTATTCCTGGAAGTTACTAAGGAAGCAATATATTTGTGAGCAGTTCTGGTGTTTTACCGCCTTGGCTGGTTTTAGATCCTCTTTTGCGTGGCTGGTTATTGGAGGATATTGGCCGGGGCGATCGCACAACAAATACGTTACTAGTAGAAGATGTGACGCTAGGCTCGGCTAAATGGATAGCTAAAGCTCCAGGCATAACTGCTGGCTTACCAATTGCAGCTCGGGTGTTTCAGCTTTTGAATGAAAAAGTCAGCTTTACGGCGGTTGTGGCTGAAGGTACATGGTGTGAGCCGGGACAGGTAGTAGCTGAAATTCATGGTTCGCTGGATGCGCTACTGATGGGGGAACGAGTTGCTCTCAATTTGGTTATGCGGTTGAGTGGGATTGCTACGCTCACTAGTATATATATAGAGAAAATTGCTGATTTACCTGCTCAGTTGGTGGATACGCGTAAAACTACACCAGGATTGAGACTGTTGGAAAAGTATGCGACTGCTGTGGGTGGAGCGATTAATCACCGTATGGGATTGGATGATGCAGTGATGATTAAGGATAATCACATTGCGGCGGCAGGTGGAATTGAAAAAGCAGTTACCCGTATTCGTTCTCAAATACCTTATCCCTTGACAATAGAGGTAGAGACTGAAAGTTTAGAGCAGGTGAAAGAAGCTTTGAAGCACAATGTTGACATTATTATGTTAGACAATATGCCTGTGAATATGATGCGTGAGGCGGTGCAGTTGATTCGCGAGCGGAATAGCCGGGTGAAAATAGAGGCTTCAGGCAATGTGACTTTAGAGACGATTCGCAGTGTGGCAGAGACTGGTGTTGACTATATTTCTAGCAGTGCGCCGATTACTCAGTCGAAGTGGTTGGATTTGAGTATGAGGATTGCACTTTAGATAAGTAAGGTGAATTATTTTGGCTCTTCAGTACTTAGTATGCTAAATTAATATGCTAAAAAGCTGGAACCATTGCTGCACAACAAAGGTAGGCATTGTTTTTAACACTTTAGGACATTCTTGGGACTGAAGCGTTCTAAACTTGCATTTTAAAGTCTACTTTTGATGTTTAACTAATAATTTGGCATAACAGGTACTGAAGAACCATTATTTTATTACAAAGTTTGTATAGTCTTGGGTTTTTGAAGGATAAAATTTCACTAAAAAAATAAGAGTCTTGAAAGTTTTGAACCCGGAGACTGTTCGAGTCCTGTTTAGGAGATTGTTGTGGTGAATCCTGCTATAAAGCGGTCTTTGTTGACCAAGTTGTGAGAGTCTACCACTTCTTATAAGATACAAGGTTGGTTCTTGTTCCTGATGCTGTTGGCAAAATATAACTTTATACTTTAAATCACCAAAAAACCTGATTTTTTCGTAGCTTGGTTTGGCTAAGTGAAAACCAATATTTTTAGAAACGACAGGTTTATCGTTGAATTACAATATTAAGAAATAATTTACCAATAGCATCAGAAATGAAACCCAAGCTAGCCTTATAATTTTTGTAGCTTATGAAGCAAGCGTTTTTTAACTTCCTCAGCCAAATCTATCAGTAACACTTCTACTTGCTCACCTGTTTTCAAATTTTTCAGAGAAGACTTTTGTGTTGCTGCTTCCTCAGAACCAATAATTACACAAAATTGAATTCCTTGTTTATCGGCTAGCTGAAATTGTTTACCCAAGGGACGCTTATCAAAGTTAGTGATAACATTAATTCCACATTGACGCAGATGTTGCGAAACTTTTAAATAAGTTGGCATTAAATCTTCTTGTATATTTACTACCATCACCTGGGCTGGTGTAGCAGGTAAGGTACTAAGAATACCAGCTTTTAACAATCGACTAATTAAGCGAGTTAAACCAATAGAAATACCTACACCAGGCATTTTTTCACCCAAGAATACCCCAACTAATTCTTCATATCTCCCGCCAGAACAGATGCTACCTAAAGCTTCATGTCCTAATAAGGTTGTTTCGTAAACTGTACCAGTATAGTAATCAAGACCACGAGCAATGGATAAATCAATACAGAAACGATTCTCGGACACTCCGAGATTACGCACGCCTGTAATTACCGTTTCTAATTCGCTAATCCCCAGGCTTAATTGCTCGGTTTCTGGCAGGTTTTGGGTGAGATGCTTAAGTTTAGTTAATACTTCATCAACAGAACCATCAATTTTAATAAAATCAATAATTTTTTGAGTCTGTTCTCCTGAAACTTCCTCTTTTTCTAATTCTTGTTTTACTTTATTTTCACCAATTTTTTCTAAATTGTCAACAATACCAATACACGATTTAATTTTATCTTCAGTAATTCCTACTGACTTAAAAAAACCTGTAAGAACTTTACGATTATTGATGCGAATCAAAAAATTACCAACATTTATTGCTTCAAATATCTCAGTGATAATTGCAGGCATTTGAGCATCATAGAGCAAGCTGAGTTCACGACGAGCAACTACATCAATATCACATTGGCGGAACTGACGAAAACGCCCATCTTTCGCGCGTTCTCCTCGAAAAACCACATCCATTTGGTAGCGGGCAAAGGGAAAGGTTAACTCATTCAGGTGACGGGCAATATAAGCTGCTAAAGGAACTGTTTGATCAAACTTTAATGCTCTTGCTTCCGAACCCGTTTCGCCCGATTTATCTCTCTCGGCTTGTCGATTTGGTGGCAGAATGGGGTCAATGCCATAAATGATATTATCGCCTTGATTTCCTTTAGCTTGCAGCACTTCTAAACGTTCTACAGCAGGTGTTTCTATGGGCGTAAATCCATAGCTTTCAAAAACTCTACGGATGATATCTAGCAAATATAATTCTAGACGCTTTTCATTAGGCAGAAATTCTGGGAAACCACTAGGAGTAGAAAAGTTTATTTTGTCACCTTTTGCCATGCTTGTACCTTACTAAGTTGAAATTTGAGATGAGAGCCTAACCATTTGAAGCCGTGGCTACACAAACAAAGTCCGCTTGTGCGGACTAGAGAAGAATGATTGATTTCTGAAAACAGAAATTACTATCTTAGCCGTTCTTCTTGGATTAAAGTCCGTTGAAAGATTTTATTATTCTTAAACCAATGCCAAGTACGGGCACGATTATTAGTATCAGGACTAATGTAGATCATTTCGTATATACTCATTTCTGGGTTTGTTTTATAACTAAACCACAAAATCACAACAGAATCATCAATCTCCCAGGCTTTTCCTTGGATGCGCTCGGTGTCAAACCAGAGTTTATTATCTTTATAGCTTCCTGGAAATTCATGCTTTTCTTCTTTCCCATCAGACCACTTGTAGCGATTGATTTGATAGTAGGGATGAGGGCCATTTTCTGGAAATTGACAGGTTAAGTGAGACTCATAACTATCGAGGATTTTTCCTGTTGTATCAATCAATGTATAAGTTCCTACCCAATCTCCTTCATGACGGGCAAGTACGGGCATTCCTTCTCGAAGATTAGACATTGCAATTCACCTCTCAAAAACTTTGGGTAAGGGATACTACAACACAAGGGAACTACCTACACTTACTGCCGGGTGACGGACTCAAAGCGCAAGTTCCCTTTGGTTGTAGCAGGACGCAAATCATTAGCCATTTCTCGTACTAGTGTTTGAGTCACACTAGGTTCTACGCCGCAAAGCCTATTATATAATGCTGTATGTAGTACTAACAATTCGATTTAGCACTCTGCTTTTCTAGCTTGTATGGACTAATTTTTGAATTCTACACGCAACCAATTGTCCATTAATTGTGCAAGTTAAATTTGGAATTGGTACAAAATGAAATGGTGCGTTACGCTTAAAATCGTAACGCACCATACTTAATATTTAATATTTACCAATTCTCTTTTGCGTATTAGTAGATACCACTTTCTCGATTTAGTTGTTCATCATGCTTGGCAATGACCCAAATTGCATGAATACTGCCGGGTAGCCAGCCTAGAACTGTGAGCAAAATGTTGATAAATAATGTAGGGCCAATTCCAACTGTCAGGAAAACACCTAAAGGAGGTACTAACAAACCTAGAAGATAACGAACTAATTTCATGATTTTGCTGTATTTTGGTGATTTTGTTTAGTTACATTCTTTGAAGATGCCGATTTTGAAAATCCACCTTCAGATATTTTATATGGAGTAGAAAATCGATGAAATTACTATTTCTACTCCCTTTAATATTTATCTAGAAGGTAATTCATTTTGGCTTTTAACATCAGCGCCGCCGGTTAAAAGATTTTTTTCAACGAAGTAGTTGTTAATGAAAGTGTTAGCAAAGGTTAGAATCACTGGCCCAAGAAGGAAACCAATAATTCCACTGACTGAGAAGCCAGGAACTAGAACTGCTGCTAACCAAAAACACAAACCGTTGACGACGAGCGAGAATGCTCCAAATGATAGAAAGTTAAGTGGTAGGGAGAGAGCAGACAGAACTGGTTTAACTGAACCGTTAATTAGACCAATTACTAAAGCGGCAATCAAAGCTGCGGGAAAATTAGCAATATTAACGCCTGGAACAACTAAATCAACAATCAACAGGCTCAAAGCTGTAGCTAGGGCGGTTAATAATGGTGTCAACATTTTTTTGACCTAATCTTTTTTGTTTGTAACTTCTTATCTCATCTTTAACTATGTGCCAGACTTTCACCTCTCTTGCAAGATAGAATTTGCTTCTACCATTAGGTCTATTATTGAGAAAACTATAGTGGTTATCATATTGATGCACTAAGTTGTAAAGGCGTATAGCTATGCGTCCTTAATGTGATGCCATGTTTTTAAGGGTGGGTTAAATTTGTTTAACACACCCTACGAATTTAAGATTAATTTAATCAGATTTTCCAGACTCAGGCTTATAGTAAAGGGCTGACTTATATAAGACTTGTTCTTGATGGGTTTTTAAAGTGCAATTAGACAAGGGATAAGTTACACAAGTAACAACATAACCAGCTTGTATTTCACTTGGGCGCAGAAATTTTTGCTCGCTTTGATTAACTTCACCGCTAATGAGTTTGGCAATACAAGCAGAACATTCGCCTTGTTTACACCCAGATGGTAGACGGATACCAGCTTCTTCTGCTATATCCAGAATATATTGATCGTCTGGTACTTGAATGGTGCGATCTAACCCAAGCGTAGGATTGATGAATCGAACTTGATAAACTACCATCGGCTGTTTCTAATTATTGTTTAACTGTTTTCATCGACAAACTAATCCGCTTCAGCTTCTCGTTGATTTCTAACACCTGCACTTTAACTACTTGTCCGACTTTGACAACTCTGTTGGGATCGTCTACAAATCTATCAGTAAGTTGGGATATATGCACTAAGCCATCTTGATGTACGCCGATATCAACAAAAGCCCCAAAGTTAGCGACATTTGTCACGATTCCTTCTAGTTCCATTCCCACCTTTAAGTCTCTGATTTCCTTAATTCCTTCTTTGAAGGTGGCATACTTAAACTCAGCACGGGGATCTCTACCTGGTTTTTCTAGTTCGCTGAGGATGTCGCGCAGTGTAGGTTCGCCGACGCTATCGGTAACATATTTTTTCAGGTTGGTCTTTTTGAGTTTTTCGGCAATTTGTGTCACCTGATTTAATGGCACATTTAGATCGGATGCGATCGCTTCTACTACAGAATAACTCTCTGGATGCACTGCTGTATTATCCAATGGGTTGTCACCGCCGCGAATCCGTAGAAAACCCGCAGCTTGTTCAAAAGCCTTTGGCCCCAGCTTCGGAACTTTCAAAAGTTGGCGGCGATTTTTAAAGGCTCCATTCTGGTTACGATAGGCGACAATGTTATTGGCAACTGTTGCCGTAATCCCAGAGACGGAAGTCAGAAGTTCTTTGGAGGCGGTGTTCAAGTCTACGCCGACATAGTTAACGCAGCTTTCTACAGTGTCATCCAATTTCTTTTTCAACAACTTCTGATCGACATCGTGCTGATATTGTCCCACACCAATAGATTTGGGATCGATTTTCACTAGTTCGGCTAAAGGGTCTTGCAAACGGCGGCCGATGCTAATAGCACCGCGCACGGTAATATCTAAATCGGGAAACTCTTCAAGCGCTACAGTACTCGCAGAATATATAGATGCGCCGGACTCATTCACCATTACCTTAACGGGTTTGCGTTCTATTGTTTGTAATACTTGCGTCACAAATTCTTCTGTCTCGCGGGAAGCTGTACCGTTACCAATGGCGATTAACTCAATTTTGTACTTTTCAATCAGACTTTTGACAGTTTGTGCTGCTTTCGCGCGTTGTTCAGCCGCTTGATGAGGAAAAACCGCTTGATATTCCAAAAATTTTCCTGTTTGGTCGAGGACAGCAACTTTACACCCAGTTCTAAATCCAGGGTCTATGGCCAAGGTTGGTTTCATTCCTGCTGGTGCAGACAGTAACAACTCTCGAAGATTAGTTTCAAATGTTTTGATTGATTCTATGTCTGCATAGATTTTTTTCTCGGAAATTACCTCTCCCATTAGAGAGATTTTCATCAAACGGTTAAATGCATCCTTCAACATTGCCTGGTAAAAATCACGAACTGGCCGAACTTTGGTTTTAATTTCTTTCGACTCAAGATAGTAAAGTACCGTATCTTCATCAAAAACAATTTCAAAGCTTAATATTTTTTCGGTTTCACCCCGACACAACGCCAGCATATTATGGGGTGCAATATTTTTTACCCTAATTTGATAGTTACGGTACATCTCAAATTTGGTTGTACCTTCGGGATAATCATCTTTGATGCGGGAGACAAATACTCCTTCTTCTAAAAGATAATCGCGGATATATGACCGTAATTCCGCTTTTTCAGCGACTTCTTCCGCTAAAATATCGGCAGCACCTTTAAGGGCCTCTTCCGCTGTTTTGACTCCCTTGATTTCAGAAATATACTTAGCTGCTTCTTCCTCCAGTGAAACCGTTGCAGCATTTTTGAGATTTAGCGACTTGATGAATTCCGTCAGTGGTTCGAGTCCTTTTTCTCTGGCGATAGTGGCGCGGGTGCGACGCTTGGGTCGATAGGGTAAGTATAAATCCTCAAGTTCAGTTTTTTGTAAGCAGAATGAGATTTTGGCTTTGAGTTCATCTGTAAGTTTACCTTGTTGGGCGATCGCACTTAAAATCACCGATTTTCTTTCTTCCAGTTCTGTTAAATAAGTATATCGATCAGCCAGTTCACGTAGTTGCACTTCATTCATTTCATCGGTGCGCTCTTTACGATAACGTGCAATAAAGGGAATTGTTGCACCCTCCGCCAAAAGTTCCAGCGCGTTTTGCACCTGATGAGGTTTGAGGTTTATTTCAGTCGCCAGTAATTGAGGAATGTTCAGCATTAGGTGTGTAAAATGCAAAAAAATAAAAATGCTACTTCTAAAGGTAATATGCTAGATCCTTATCCTGGCGCAAGGCCAAAGTTTTAAGCTAATTTACCAGATGATTGCTCACAAGCGTATAAGCCGAAGAGACAAAACCCACCTACGCAAGTAAGTTTTAAACCCTATTAATCCGCGTAGATGAAGAAGAGTTTGTATAGCATAGCGCAGCTATCCTGAGTCGGGAGAGGGTTAGAACAAGCATCACCAAGACACTTGTATAAGTATACACTTAAACATTGCTACACATAGTGTCTTAATATCCCTACTTTGAAAGCTTGTTACACGCAGTATCTACCACAAACGAAGGATTTATTTGTTAAGCTTTTGGGTGCTTCATCTATCGCAATAATTATTCAAATTGGTGTAAGATATGATGTTGCGTAATCTTGATTTTCTCTAATATTTATTTCGTTCGACTGTTGTGCCTAAAAGCTTATTGGATGTAAAATTGACCACAATTACCAAAACAATTTGTTTTATAAGCACAATAAATAACTTTTCATTCAGAGGTTTGCTAAGATGCCTTTGTTTTTCTTGATACCACTGTGTACTGCTTTAGCCACGGGCTACATGTTTAAAAAGAGTACTGATGAAATTGCATATCTTGCAGGTGTATTCGCAGCTATTAGCTTGATTTTAAGTCTAGTATTGGCACCCTGGCAGATTCAGTTTGGATTGTTAATCGCTGTCTTAATCATTACGAACAGACTTTTGCAGAAAAATGAGTTCAAACAAACTGAAGCTACAGGAAAACAACCTAGAGAAATTAAATAATCTCAACCACGACAAAATATTTTTTCTCAACTTTAAACTGCTAAAAATCATAAGTCACCTAACCTAGTAATGTCCTTAAAAACAAAACTTAGTAAATTTTTGATGAAAAGCGCCTCGATATGTGTATAATTTTGACCACTTCTTGAAACTGTACTGTATTTATTATTTACTAATAATGGTAGGCTTCATTTTCTAATTTAGGGAATAAACTCCATATTTAGGTTAAGTATTGTTGAACTTTTCCATTTGAAAGGCGATGCAAGCTTTTAAAAAGCTATTTATAATCAATCATAATATCAAATAAAGTTTGATCGTAAAATTCAGAAATCGAGTTTTCCATCTTCCTGGGTATCATAAGTGACCTAGGGAGGTTCTGAGATGTATAAAATTTAATATCTTCGTGGATAATATAAAAAACAATTCAGACTATCGGTTCTCATCTATGGTGTGTGCTGCATTTAACTAATACTTTGATGTGTTATAATATACATTGTATTGTCTGCACTGTTGTTCAAGGTTAATTCTGTTTTCTCAAACTCTTTGCTTTACACTTCTATAGTCTGATATGAAATCGCTACTTCTGTGAGTTTATTAGCCAGAAAGCACTTTATAAATATACAAATAAAAATTCATAATGTATATGAGAAAATTTCGATTTTATGAAGTTTTTGTTTAAGTATATTTTCGGTAAATGAATTTTTGATGAAGTGTGCCGATAAATTTGCAACACCCTTTTCTCGTGGTATTCTAGTAAGTGATTATATGTAACAATAAATTTTGAGTAAAGCTCTAGTTAAAATTACATATAATTAAGAACAATCTAAACAAGCCTAAGACTAAATGTAAAACATCTCAAATCTGCTTAAATTAACGTAAGCTGTGAGTTAATCGCCAAACGCTAGTTTACATTAGCCGTTAGTCTCGTGAAAAACTCCCTTTAGACATTAAGTAAAATCCCCACAGACCTGTAAAGCGCATTACTTGAGATTGATTCATCTGTCTATTTTCCGCAGCCAAGCAGACTTCTATTACTCATTGTGTTCCCATGTCCAAAAAGACTACGTATACACACCCAAGCTGAGTACAAGTATTTTATTAGTCGGCTTAATGTATGTAAGCTTGGAGACTGACAAAGCCCTCAATTTTCGCATATCTGCATCACCTATGACATAGATGTTGCGATCGCACTACAAAGTACTATGGAAGCATAGCTGGCTGATACGGAAGACTTCTGCAATTCACATTTAGGTAAATCCAAACTGGAAATACAACTATAAAACTTGACTACAATAATACTGGATGCTGCATACAGCAACCGTTCTACAAGTTGTAGTAGTATTTAGTTGCTAACTCTTGGACACAGCTTTCGATGGTCATTTTGATATCAGTCTCTTCAAAATAGCTTTTTAATGTTGTTGTCTATTTTATGATGTGGAAGTCGAATTGCACAGAAAGTGTGACCGAAATTCAGAAACGTCCAAAACAATAGGCTGTTTACTGGTCGGTTCATACCTACTATCTCGATTGAGGGAAATGTACGATGAAATCTATATTGGAAATTTCAAACGTTAAAATAATTCCCTATATTATCTTGTTTGTCAGTATTTTATTTAGTATTTCTGGGCAATTGCTCATGAAATATACCATGAGCCATACAGATGAGGGACTATTAGATTGGGTATTTATTCAAAAGTTAGTATTAGCTGTTAGTGTTTATTGCTTGGGAATAGTCAATTGGATACTAGCTTTGCGATCGGTAAAATTAAGTATTGCTTATCCATTAACTAGTTTAAATTATGTCGGGATACTTTTCGGTTCCTACTATTTTTTTAATGAGGTGATTACACTAACTCGAATTGCAGGAGTAATCACTATTTTTCTAGGTATTCTTTTAGTAGTTATTCCTCTGAAAAAGCCTATATAAATTTATTTATAGTAAATTCTACAAAAACTCTTGGAAGATGAACATTATTACTTGGCTACTTTTAATAGTTGTAGTTTTATTTGGAACTACAGCTAACGTATCACTAAAATATGGACTTCATATTTCTAGCCCTACTAAGGGATCTAGCACATCTATTTTAAACCTTTTATTGTCTCGTTATTTTTGGATTTGGTTTATCTGCTATACATTTATGACTGTATTGTGGCTTTATGTATTGCGGACAATTCCTCTAAGCCAAGCATTTCCAGTTTTAGGACTAATGTATGCACTAATCCCAATTGCTTCTCACTATCTTTTAAAAGAGCGAGTTGTATTAAGCCAGTGGATAGGAATATCTATTATTATAGCTGGTGTAGTTCTTGTTGTAAACTGATAGTTAAAGGGCCGAATGTTGAGGTTATTAATGTTATTAACGGCTTCTGAAAATAAATTTCAAAAACATAGCCACAAAAATATAAATTAAATTTATGAATATAGGTATTATTGGCGGAGGCATAACTGGTCTAGTATTAGCTCAACGTCTTGCACATCAAGGACATATAGTAACTGTCTTCGATAGCAACAAACAGCTTGGTGGACTGACAACTTATCATGATTATGGGTTGTTTACTTGGGATCGCTTTTATCACGTTATCCTACCTTCTGATACTCATCTAATAAATTTTCTCAGAGATATTGGTCTGGGAGATAAACTGCGTTGGCATAGAAGTTTAACAGGATTTTATGACAATAAAAAATTCTATTCTATCAGTAACACTATAGAATTTCTTCGCTTTCCTCTATTTGGACTTATAGGTAAGATCAGATTAGCTTTTACTCTGCTCTATGGTTCACGTCTTAATAACTGGCGGCGCTTAGAGAAGATTTTAGTGGAAGATTGGCTATTAAAACTCGGTGGTAAAAGCACATACGAAAAGCTCTGGAAACCTTTACTTCTATCCAAATTAGGAGAGAACTATAAGAGAATATCAGCAGTTTTTATTTGGGCTTATATCAAACGACTATTTTCAGCCCGTGATTCTTCATTAAATAAAGAACAACTTGGTTATGTTTCAGGCGGTTACAAAACCGTTTTTGACCATATAGAAAAGTTAATTTATGCGGCTGGAGGTCATATTCACACAGGGGTTGCAGTAGAATATATCGCGCCTCATCCAGGCGGTGGAATGTGGGTAGAATTTCAGGGTAAAAAGGAGCATTTTGATAAGGTAATTTTTACTGGTCCAGTGAATATTTTGCAACAAGTTGCTGCTAATGAACTGATAAAAGTTTCCGACACTGGTGAAACAGTAGAATACCTGGGTGTAATCTGCATGGTATTGATTACTCGCAAAGCTTTAGTTCCTTATTACGTCGTAAATATCGCCGATAGAACTATTCCTTTTACCGGAGTCATAGGTATGAGCAACTTAGTTTCTTTGCAAGAAACAGCAGGATATCACATGACATTTCTACCAAAATATATCCTTTCCACTGACCCATTGCTAAAACAGCCTGATGAAGAATTGCGCCAAGTATTTTTTCAGGGTATACGTTTGATGTTCCCAGAACTCAAATCAGATGACATCGTGGCAGCACATATAAATCGAGCTATTAAAGTGCAGCCACTACAAGTTTTAGATTATTCCAGCCTTGTTCCAAAAGTGAGTACCGAAAACGAAGATTTTTTCGTCGTCAATACCTCACAGTTGGTCAATGATAGCGTCAACAACAACGCAGTTGTACGACAGGTAGATGAATTTCTCAAGAAATCAACACTACTGAATTCTTGAAATTTGATTAATTGGATTTTATTTGAAAAATTACAGGAGTATTTATGAGTCTTTTTGTTCTTTTACCCGCATACAACGAGCAAGAATCAATACGCCCCTTGTTCAAAAGGTTTCAGACATTACAGCAAATCTCTAATATGGAGATAAAACTGATTCTTGTTGATGATGGTAGTAGTGATGCAACTGCTCAGACTGCTTTAGAAGAATCTCAATCACTGGGAGTATTACTTAACTTAGTCCAACATCCCAAGAATGCTGGTTTAGGTGAAGCAATTAAAACAGGTTTCAGGACTTTTTTGGAAATTTCTCAAGAAGGCGATTTTTTAGCCGCAATGGACTGTGACAACACTCAACCACCAGAACTCTTAATAAAGATGTATGACACTATGATAGCTGGTAGCTATGATATTGCGATCGCATCTAGATACCGAAAAGGCTCTAAAGTCATAGGTTTATCAAAATTTAGAGAGATAATGAGTTACGGAGCTAGCTGGCTATTTAGAATTGCAGCCCGTGTACCAGGTGTAAGAGATTATACTTGTGGCTATAGACTATATAACCGTAATTTTGTTAGTAAATTAGATATGTATTATGGCGACAATCTATTTACTGAAAGTGGATTTGCTTGCATGATAGATTTACTATTGAAAGCTAAAATACTCAGACCAAAAATCGCAGAAATCCCAATGGTTTTGAGATATGACCAAAAGCCAACTGCGAGCAAGATGAAAATTTTGAAAACTATTACTCGCACACTGAAGCTCTTGTTTAAGAATCTATTATCTACAGGACAAAGTTCCAACTTAAGTCAGACTTTCAATGAGCAACAAACAGCAAGGATTCCACTGAAAATGGGAAATCGTAAATAAAGCTAAGAGTGATAGTCTGGATTAAATTAAGCCTTTGTAGGAAATAAGATTACATATTTAGTAGGAGTTATTCGTCAGGAAATTTCTTTCTTCTTACTAGAGTTAGAGCATCTCTAGCTTCTGACTCCCTTCATTGAGAAGAGTACTAAGTAAATACATAATATTAGGTGTATCTCATTTTCTGCCATTACCCTCAATGGTGGGAATTTTCAAAATCTCAGCCCGCCTTTGCGGGCTTTTTTATTCACAACCCTTTTGAAGGAGAGTTAGGGAAATCCACACTACTTTTCAAAGAATTGGTCAAGATGGTAGTTGAGTAAATTTGCTAGAGTGAACACACCAGGATTTTTCAGTCAAATCTCTGAATTACGCCAGCAGACGAGGCTACCCATGCTTACAAGTACGCTACTTCTCTCGAATCAACTTCCCACCTTACAATATTCCTCTACACCAGAGCGTTTCGATGAAACCTGGGAAGCCCCCCTGGCTACCCTCCTGGGATTAGGACGCGCCGCAGGCGCTGACTTCATCGAATTATTTTTAGAACGTCGCAACTATATTAGTTGTCTTGCAGAAGAGGATTCCATCACTAGTATTTCACCAAGTCTGTCTACAGGTGCGGGAGTCAGAGTATTTCGTGGCAAAGCCGATTGCTACGTCAGCACTAATGACCTTTCGTTTTCCGGTTTGAAAGCAGCTTTAGAAAAAGGTCTGTCTATCCTGGGATTGCAATTACCTGCTCCTAAAGCTTTCATCCCCGAAATTAACCTGGAACTACTGAGAGATTACGCCACCAAAAGAGGTAAAGATGCATGGCTACCAGTGTGTAGCTCTATCCGCGAAATGGGAGAAGTCCTCCTTGATGGGACTGCTCACCTGAAGCAAAAAGCTAGCCATGTCCAATCGCGCCGTGCTACCTATTTTCGTGATTGGCAAGAAGTCTTAATCGCCGCCAGTGACGGAACTTTTGCGCGTGATATTCGCCTTACTCAGTCAGTAGGATTTAACCTATTGTGTGCTGATGGTGCTAATCGTACGTCAATTGGCGATCGCGCGGGTAATACTAGCGATGCCAATTTCTTGAGAACTTGGGATTCTCAACAAGCCGCCGAAAAAATAGCAGAATCTGCCGGCAAAATGCTCTACGCCGATTACGTAGAGTCGGGTACTTACCCGATTATTATGGCCAATCACTTTGGCGGCGTAATCTTCCACGAAGCCTGCGGACACCTGTTGGAAACTACTCAAATTGAACGCAATACCACTCCCTTTGCTGACAAAAAAGGCGAAAAAATTGCCCACGAAAGTTTAACAGCCTGGGACGAAGGGCGCTCTGAAAATGCCTTCGGGACAATTGACATGGATGACGAAGGTATGCCTGCTCAAAGAACCTTATTAATTGAAAAAGGCGTTCTCAAAAACTTCTTAGCAGATAGAACAGGTTCTGCACGCACCGGACACCCCAGAACTGGAAGTGGCCGCCGCCAAAATTATACCTTTGCTGCTGCTAGCCGGATGCGTAATACTTATATTGATTCTGGCGAATATAGCACTGATGATTTATTTGCCTCGGTTGATAAAGGTATTTACTGTAAGAAAATGGGTGGTGGTAGTGTTGGTGCTACAGGTCAATTTAACTTTAGTGTTGATGAAGCTTATTTGATTGAAAATGGCAAAATTACTAAACCGCTAAAGGGAGCAATTTTAATTGGTGAAGCTAAGGAAATTATGAATAAAATTTCTATGTGTTCCCAAGATTTGGAAATTGCACCAGGTTTTTGTGGCTCTGTCAGTGGCAGCATTTACACCACAGTCGGACAACCCCACATCAAGGTTGATTCTATTACCGTCGGTGGACGATAATAATTTTAGATTTTGGACTTCGACTCCGCTCAGTCGAACGATTTTGGATTTTGGATGGTAATATTCAAAATCCAAAATGCTCATGCTCCCGGATAATTCCGTAGGTTAAATCTAAAATCTAAAAGAACAAATTGTTTGACTGTTACTTCAGTCAGAATTATTCGAGAGAAATATAAGCAATAACATCCAAAATCTAATCTTAAATAAAAATAGAATCGCTGCCAATCCGAAATCTAAAATCTAAAATCCAAAATTGACTATGCCAAATATCAATGAGATTGCAAACTCTGCCAAGGACAATGCCGAAAAGCTTGGTATTAAAAAATTTGACATTTATGGCTCAACAGTAGATGATACTAGCGTGCAAGTAGACCAAGGTGAGCCAAAACAAGTTAAAGCTTCAAATCGCTCTGGTGTTACTGTTCGTGTCTGGAATGAAGATAATACAATGGGTGTTACCAGCACCACAGATGTAGATTCCAAGGGGTTGGAATTAGCTTTGAAAACTGCTTATGAAGCCAGTTTTTTTGGTGTTAAAGAAAATGTTCCTGATTTTAGTCCCGAAGCTACTGCTCCTATTTCAAATAAACCCCAAGATAAGACACCCCAAGCACCTGTTGCTGAACTGATAGAAAGATTGTTGGTAGCTGAAAAAGAATTACTCGCAGCTCATCCAGCAATTAAAGGTGTGCCTTATAACGGTTTATCACAAAGAGATATTGACAGATTTTATCTAAATAGCGATGGCGCAGTCAGAACAGAATCTCATTCTTTAGCATCAGTTTATCTTTATAGCAAAACTGAAGAAGAGGGAAAAAAACCTCGCAGTGCAGGTGCTTTTAGAATCAACCAAAGTTTAGATAATCTAGACATCAATGGTTGCATCAAAGAAACCGCCGATAAAACTATCAGCCACTTGAACTATGAAAAAATCAAGACTGGTAAATATCGAGTTGTTTTCTCAGCAGAAGCTTTCTTAAGTCTATTGGGTGCTTTTTCTAACTTGTTCAACGCTCAAAGCATTTTGGATAATCAAAGCCTATCTACTCCTGATGATTTAGGTAAGCAAATTGCTTCTCCTCTACTTTCAGTTTTTGACGATGCACTGCACCCAGCTAACGTAGGAGCAGAAACTTTTGATGGTGAAGGAACTCCGACTCGTCAGATTTCGCTGATTGAAAATGGCGTTTTAACAAGCTTTCTCCACAGTGCAGGCACCGCTAAAAGGTTGAATGCCCAGCCAACAGGTAATGCCAGTATTGGTGCAAAAGTCAGCGTTAGTCCCAATTTTTATCACGTTTTTACAACAGCAACTCCTGAAGAAGAGCTAAGTTTAGACACTGCTGAAAATGTGATTTTGATTGATGATTTACAAGCTCTCCATGCAGGTGTTAAATCCTTGCAAGGTTCCTTTTCTTTGCCGTTTGATGGTTGGCTAGTTAATAAGGGTGTTAGGACAAGTATTGAGTCAGCAACTGTTGCTGGCGATTTCTTGGAACTCTTAAAGTCAATTATTTATGTAGAAAAAGAAGCTGAGTTAACGCCTGGGGGAGTTTGCCCAAAAATTTGGGTTAATGAACTGTCAATTACTGGGGAATAAAGCTTGAGAAGTGCAGAGTTAGGAGTTGAATTTAACTCTTAACTCATCACTTTAAAATCATGACTCACCATTAATATTCACCACCGACGCTAATGGCAGTATTGAATACATCTGCACCGCTTAAATCAATATTAGCTAAAACAGCGCCATCTACGTCAGTATTATATAAACGGGAATTACTCAAATTAACGTTGGTGAGATTGGCATTATTTAAGATGGTATCGCTGACGAATGCTTCTGTGAGATTAGCAGACTTCAAATTTGCGCCTGTCAAATCAGCGCCTTCTAAATTAGCACCTTCGAGATTAGCTCCTTTTAAATTTGCATTTCTCAGGTCAACACCTATCAAATGAGCGCCTTTGAGGTTTGCTCCTGCTAAATTACATCCCAAACATTCTCTAGTTTCCAGCAAGCGCCGGACAGGGGCGGAGTTTTCTGCTTTGACGGGAATGGGAGCAGCTAAAGATAGCGTGCTGAGTAAGGCTGCTGCCGTCAAAAAAATTCGTTTCATATTTACCTCCGACACTTCTAGAAGTCATTAAATTTTTAACTTCTACGATACCAGTGTGCCAAGATTACAGAATTCTGTACTCATGCGCTCGGAGGAATATGTAATTTCTATGAGATTAGATATTCTTGTGTAAATTAGTCCGATGGGATTAAAATTAAAAGTTTTTTAGTAGATATTACAAGTGCTTGGACACCGCAAGCAACGCCGAAAAATCATTTTTAAACCGCAGAGGCGCAGAGAGCGCAGAGAGAAAAAAGAGATTTTACCAGTCACCTTGAAAGGGCTAGTGGTTCATCGCATTAATTCTGAAGGGTTATAAAAGTTCGTAGTAAGGACTTTAGTCCTTGATTTGAGCGATAAATCGCTCACTACAAACCTATCAAAACTTTTGCGGCAGACCACTAGTCCCATTATTGATTTGGGTATCAGCTTCCTTGGCTCGTAATTGCAAACTTGTTTAACTGACTAACTGCGCGGCGGAATTGAAAAATTGACGACACAACCCCCTAGTAAGCAAAATTGTTGTCAACAAGTTAGCGAGAGCAACCATAAATATAATCAAAATTTCGTAAGACACAGCATCCAGAGGTTTCACACCAGCTAGTAACTGTCCGGTGGTGATTCCTGGTATTGCGACCATCCCGATGAGAATCATTTGATTGAGAGTAGGGAGCAATCCGGCTCTGATGGCATCTTTGCGATACTGGCTAACTGCTTGCTGGGGCGTTGCACCTAAGCTCAAGTGGGTTTCTATTTCGAGATGACTGGAATTAATGGTGCTGACAAGACGTTCGCCTGCGATCGCAGCTGCATTGGTCGCATTACCTAAAACTATTCCTGCTAAGGGAATTATATACTGTGGTTCATACCATCTGTCTGGTTGAATAATCAAGAAGTTGGTGTAAAACACTGTCAGGACTGTACTAATTAAAATTGCACCCCACACCAAAGGCAACAAATGAGGAATTTTTTGGCTGATGCGATTTCGTGCGACAATCGCCGTAATTGTCAGCATTATTGCTAATAGCGCCAAAACTGCCCAAGCATTGTCTAAAGCCAAGATGAAATCTAAAATGTATCCCAATACAAGAAGTTGTAAGATGGTTCTCCCAGTAGCTAGGGCTAGGTTCAACTCTAATCCTAATTTTTCCCAGGCAGATAAACCAATGGCGATCGCCATCAATCCCACAGCAATAGCTAAATCCGCAAAATCCAGCTTGATCATATCCTGCATGGGTTTTCTATCTCCTAGTATTTTCTTCTCAAAGCAGCTCACACACCTGGAACTTTGATCCGATGTGTTGGATCTTGGTTGATATATATCACCTTCATCAATTCAAATTTAAAAAATGGTACAACCTTAACATGGCAAACTCCTAGTATGTCTACTATCTGTAAATTAAATGTGCGGTATTCTACCGCCCCACAATTTAAGTAAAAACCCTAATAGATGCGTATCTTAGGTGATAGTCTTTTACTTGCTCCTTTTTGATTAACAATTCAATTAGCAAAAATTGACTCTCGAAGTGCATCCTTTGTATCTCCCGATAAAATGAGAACTCATGATCCAAAGTGTAAATCCCATCCCTGCCTTTGATATCAAGCAGCAATACACCAGCATCGAAGCAGAAGTAAGTGCAGCCGTCTTAGAAGTTCTGGCTTCTGGCCGCTATATTGGCGGCCCCCTAGTTGAAAGCTTTGAGCAACAATTTGCTGCTTATAATACTGTTACTCAATGTGTGGCTTGTAATTCTGGTACTGATGCGCTCTACTTAGCGTTACGAGTCTTGGAAATTGGTGCAGGCGATGAAGTGATTACAACGCCTTTCACCTTTATTGCGACATCTGAAGTAATTAGCGCCGTGGGTGCAAAACCTGTTTTCGTTGACATTGACGCTACTACCTTTAATTTGGATGTGGAGCAAGTAGCAGCAGCGATTACACCTAAAACTAAAGCGATTATCCCGGTTCACCTATTTGGACAACCTGTGGATATGACATCATTAATTGCGATCGCTCTATCTCACAATTTGTCAGTAATTGAAGATTGCGCTCAGTCTACAGGCGCAATGTGGGCCAATAAAAAAGTAGGAAGTATTGGACATATTGGTTGCTTTAGTTTCTACCCTACCAAAAATCTTGGTGGTTGCGGTGATGGCGGAGCAATAACAACTAATGATCCTGCGATCGCTACTAAACTGCGAATACTCCGGGAGCATGGTAGTAAAGTTAGATATTTACACGAGGAAATCGGTGTAAATAGCCGCTTGGATGCTCTCCAAGCAGCCATATTGCAGATTAAACTGCGTTATTTAGATACTTGGAACGATCGCCGCCGAGATATCGCCAACTATTACTATCAGTTCCTTAGCCAAATTCCGGGAATCGTCCCGCCTCAAGAATTACCTGGGGGTATTGGGGTATGGAATCAATACACTGTTCGCATCTCAGGTGAAGGGCGGAATGGTTCTACCGCCAAATATCGAGATTGGGTGCGTAATCAATTGCAAGAACAGGGCGTAAGTTCAATGATTTATTACCCCTATCCTTTACATTTGCAGCCAGTGTATCAAAATCTAGGCTATCAAATTGGGGACTTACCAATAGCAGAGCAAGCTTGCCATGAAGTCATAGCTTTGCCCATGTTCCCAGAATTGACACAGCACCAGCAAGACCAGGTGATTTATGCGTTGAAGGATTGTTTGGGGTGAGGGGAGCATGAGGGCAGAGGAGCAGGGAGCAGGGGGCAGGGGGAGAATTTATAACTCCTAACTCTTCACTCAGCACTCCTTACTCCTCACGGGCTAAACCTTAGCTATCCGCTAACAGCACGGGCTAAACGCCCCGCTATCGCTAACGGAACTGTTTTGCCCAATACCCACTCCCTACTTCTTACTTCTGAGTTAGCACTCTTGCAGTCGCTAAAGCTTCTACTAAGCCACGTACAGCAGCAATCATTGCTATTTCGCTATTGAGTTGGTTGATAGCGGAACCAACACCAACACCAGCTGCACCAGCTGCGATCGCTAATGGTGCTGTAACGTTAGAAATACCTGAAGCACACAATACTGGCACTGACACTACACGGGAAATCTCAAAAGCTGCTGCCAAGGTGGGAGCAGCTTTTTCAATTAATCCTAAAGTTCCAGGGTGAACTGGGTTACTGCTAGTACCGCCTTCGGTTTGGATAATATCTGCTCCAGCTTTCACCAGTTCTTCTGCTAACTGCACCTGTTGATCTAGTTCCAAAATGTGGGGAACGGTGACAGATAAGGTAATTTCTGGGAGAAGAGCGCGGGTTTGCTTAGTCAGCGCTAGCACTTCTGGAGCCTCAAAGCGACGACCTTGAGCATAGAAGGAATCGAAATTCCCGATTTCAATTAAATCAGCACCAGCCGCCACAGCTTGCACAAATTTTTCTGGATCTACTGCTGATACACAAATTGGTAATTTTGTCAAACTTTTAGCTAACTGTACCAAAGCGCGATCGGCGGCAATATCAACAAAAGTAGCACCGCCAAATTCCGCAGCTTTGACAGTAGCAGCAACGCTAGCAGCGTCGAAGTTATTCAAGCCGCTAATCACTTTCAGAACGCGGCGGTTAGTAAATGCACGTTGGAGTGTAGGATGCATCGTCATGGTTAGGCTTTTGAAGCTATGAAAATTATAAATTAGGTATATTCTACCGTTACTCAGTTGATGAGGAACTAAATCACTATGGCAGTTGCCAAATTTTTATAGTTTTATCCTTTACCGCCACTAACCAAAATTTTGCCTATCAAAAGTTTACTCTCCCAATTCAGCTAGGTATTAAATGCAGCATCACAGTACCATGAAGCATAAAGTTCAGCAGATATCTATGTGAAAATAATTTAGTTCTGTTAATTAATTCTTTTCAGGAGAAAGACATGACTGAAGAAATCATGGCAAAATTTGACGAGCAAGAAATACTTGAACTCTGGGATCATAGAGCTAAAGACTGGGATATTCAAGTTGGGGATGATGGTGACAGCAATCGAATTCTGAACTCAGATCCAGTAATATGGAGTTTCGCTGGTAACGTTGCGGGATTAGATGTCCTTGATGCTGGTTGTGGTACAGGGTATCTGGCACGCCAGCTTTGCCTTAAAGGAGCCAGTGTAACTGGTATAGATTTTTCATCTCAGATGATAGAAATTGCCAAATTCAGAGCTAGCCAAAATAATCTAGATATAGATTTTCATTTGGATTCATGCACTGAACTAAAGTCGCTTCCAGATGAGCAATTTGATATGATCGTCTCAAATTATGTTCTCATGGATTTGCTCGATCTCGAAGGAGCAATAAGGGCATTCAATCGTGTTCTTAAACCTAGTGGTATTGCAATCCTTGTGTTCTCACATCCTTGCTTTCCCCAAGGCAACTCGACAACTGTAAATGAGGATGGGACAGTTTCTTATAGTTGGGCTTCTTCTTACTTTGAAAGGAGACAACACAACGACGAACCTTGGAATCATTTTACAACACCATTTATCTGGTTCCATCGCCCTCTTTCCGATTACTGGAAAGTCTTCAAGGCAGCAGGTTTTTCTGTAGACGAATTTGAAGAACCAAGAATTACCCCAGAGCGATATCATCTTGCCGAAAATGACCGGAAGCTCTTCAATTCCAAAACACGTCCCTATTCAGTAGTTTTTAAACTTCTGAAGGTTAAAGGATTACATAGCAATCCATAACATTTAGTTCTATCCATGTGCATCTGTAGGATCTTTTACCAATATCCTAGTCAAACTCTAAAGGCCACAAATCGGCAATTGGTACTTCCCATCCTGGGAGCAAATCGGGAACTGTTAAAATATCGCCATCACGAAGTATTATTGCTTCTTGTCCAATGTTGTAAACTTCAACAATCCGCTCATCTGGATTGAGCAAAATTCCTACCTTAGTTCCCAAACTCAAAAATTCTTGAATTTTGGCTCTCAAATCCTCCAAATTATCACTAGGGGACTTCACCTCGACAGTCAAATCGGGAGCCAATTGAGCAAAAGACTTGGGACTGCGACGCAAGCGCTCGGCTAAAACAAATGAAGCATCCGGTGCGCGTAAATCTGAATTTGGCAATCTGAAACCAGCACTAGAAGCTGCTGTTCGTCCCAGTTTTCGAGGTCTAACCCAGTTACGTAACTCGGCAATCATTGCAGCTGCGACTTCATCTGATTCGTATCCTGATGGACTTGAAACAATAATATTACCCTTAACTAGTTCCATACGATAGTCAGGATACTGTTGCTACATTTTTTCCAAGTCTTCAAGCGTTAGGGACATAAAACCTCTACTGATCACACGCTCTGTATCTATTATGGAGACAACAGACCTCTTTAGGAGCGATCGCTCCATAAATTCCCCAGTTCTCGCCAAACCTCTCACTCCAAAGACTTCATATCTAAATGAGAAAACAGGAATAAGCAGTAAAACTGAATATGATCGCTTACTTTTCAAAACACTCCATTGCTATTTGAACCTTCTCAACTTGCCTTGGTGCTTGCATTTCGTTAAAAAGTGTGTAGGCGTAGCCCGTCGCAGACATCGCTTGTAAAAAACTTTCCCTACTTTGACTAATTTCACCCATTTTTTTATGAGTTAATGCCAACTGATAATAAGCCTCAGCTAAGTCTGATTTAGCGCCAATTTTATCAAGAATTTCTATCGCTTCTGAATGATGAAAAATTGCTCTTGCAAATTCTCCCTGTTCTCGAAAAAGTTCCGCAAGACAACTTATAGCTTTAGCCTTAATCTGAGTAAAGTTGTTTTCTTCAGAATGAAATATAGCTCGTTGGCATAACTCAAAGGATTTTTTCAGATTCCCTAAATTTTTATAAGTTAAGCAGAGAGTTACTAAACTATGCCCTATTCCCCACAAAGTCACTCTATAGGACTAATATTTGATTTCTGAAAAAGCTCCGTACATTTGAAGGGTGGGGAAATCAAAGGTCGTGTGTCGGATAAACCACTCAAACATCCACTTCAGATGAGAGAACGAAGGAATCAAAGCACA